>CAZPZY010000108.1:0-1582 GCA_964591195.1 uncultured Candidatus Saccharibacteria bacterium | reverse complement strand
AACTACTCTAATAAAAAACTGGGTGCTTGCCCAGTTTTTTAAGGCAATGCATCCTTGGATTTCTTCTAGATTTTGAGACCCTCAAAAAGATTTAACATATTACCAGGACCTTTTTATGTCTTAATTTCAATATTTACCCCTGCCGGGAGGTTTAGGTCTCTTAACGACTCAATAACCTTAGGATTGGGGTTAAAGATATCTATTAACCGTTTATGAATTCTAATTTCAAACTGCTCTCGGGAATCTTTATGGATAAACGAGGAACGATTTACAGTATACCTCTGAATTTCAGTGGGTAAAGGAACAGGCCCGGCTGTTCCCAGGTTATATCTTGAAATTATCTTCATTATTTCCCTTGTTGAGTTATCAATCACCTTATTGTCGTAGGCGCTCAGTTTTATTCTAATTCTTGGTTTAACAACTGAAGATTTTGTTTCTGTTTTTTTCTTTCCCATCTTAGAATATCACTATGATGCTTGTATGTATAGCATCACTTTATAATTTTTGTTACCACTCCCGCGCCCACTGTTTTTCCGCCTTCTCTGATAGCAAACCTTTGCTGTTCCTCCATTGCTACAGGATAAATCAACTTTACCTTCAATTTCACCGTGTCGCCGGGCATAACCATTTCTGTTCCTTCAGGCAGAGTCGCCTCTCCGGTAACATCGGTTGTTCTAAAATAAAACTGGGGCTTGTATCCGGAAAAAAACGGCGTATGCCTGCCTCCTTCCTCTTTTGTCAAGACATAAACCTCTGCCTCAAATTCGCTGTGAGGAGTAACGCTTCCTGGTTTTGCCAACACCTGACCCCTTACCACATCTTCCTTTTTCAATCCCCTCAATAAAATACCTACATTATCTCCGGCTATGGCTTTATCCATTGTCTTCCTGAACATCTCAATTGAAACTGCTGTTGTTTTCCGGGTAGGCCTAATCCCTACTATCTCCACTTCCTCATTTGGAGTGATTTGTCCTCTTTCAATTCTTCCGGTTGCCACTGTTCCCCTTCCCTCAATTGTCATCACATCTTCAATTGCCATTAAGAATGGTTTATCTACCTCCCTTTTGGGTTCAGGGATATAATCATCTACCGCCTTCAGAAGGTCAAAGACAGGTTTAACCGCCTCATCTTCCGGAGAATTAGCATTTAATGCCTTTAGAGCAGAGCCCCTGATAAAGGGAATTTCATCGCCCGGGAATTTATATTTTTTCAGAAGTTCTTTTAGTTCTGACTCCACCAGGTCGATCATTTCGGGGTCATCAACCATATCGCATTTGTTGATAAAAACAACCATTGCCGGAAGCCCCACCTGTTTTGCCAAAAGGATGTGCTCCCGCGTCTGGGGCATTGCTCCGTCAACAGCAGAAACCACTAGTATGGCTCCGTCCATTTGAGCGGCGCCAGTAATCATATTCTTGATATAGTCAGCATGACCCGGACAGTCAATCAAGGCATAATGCCGTTTTTCTGTCTCAAATTCAGAATGAGAAATGGAAATAGTCAAGCCCCTGGCTTTTTCTTCAGGAGCAGAATCAATCTCCTCAACCGATTTCTTGTCACCCTTTAACCCCTTCATATTAAT
>CAZPZY010000107.1:0-1622 GCA_964591195.1 uncultured Candidatus Saccharibacteria bacterium | reverse complement strand
TGCTATTTACAAAAAACTGGCTGTCAAAATTATAAGAGATATTCAAAAAAGAGGAAAACTGCCATTTTTGGTGGGAGGAACAGGATTGTATATTTCTGTTATTGTTGACAATTTGAAATTACCGAAGGTTCCGCCAAACAAAAAATTGAGAAAGAATTTGGAAAAAAAATCTCTAAAGGAACTTTTTGAAATCTACAAAAAAATTGACCCTGAGGGAGCAGAACATATTGATAAACAGAACAAAAGACGGCTTATCAGGGCTATTGAGGTATCTAAAATCAGTGGCAAGCCATTTTGGAAGCAAAGAGAAAAATCCTCTCCGATGTTTGAGACCCTCCAAATAGGAATCAAATTAGACAAAGGCCTGTTGAAGAAAAGAATAGAGAAAAGGACAGAAAAAATGTTCAGGAATAACCTAGAGGAGGAGGTAAGAAATCTGGTAAAAAAATACGGCTGGGTACCCGCCTTAGATTCTATTGGCTATTATGAATGGAAAGGATATTTAGAAGGAAAAAAAACAAAAAAGCAGGTCAAGAAAGAAATTGCCCTCCATAGTTTGCAATACGCAAAACGGCAAATGACCTGGTTCAAAAGAGACAAAAGAATTTATTGGATAAAAAACTATAAAGAGGCAGAAGGTATAATCAAGAACTTCCTAAAATCCTAAGAAGCGTCTCCCTCGTGACTTTCGGGTCTGCCCTGCCTTTGGTTTTAGCCATTACCTTGCCAACCAAAAACTGAAGAGCGTTCTCTTTGCCTTTTTTATAATCCTCAACCGGCTTGGGATTTTGGGAAACAATCTCCTTTACAATCTTCTCAATCTCGGACTGGCTACTAATAAGGGCAAGTCCCTTTTCTTCAATGACGCAAGAGGGATCTAGTCCTTTTGAAAACATCTCTTGAAGAACTGTCTTGGCAATTTTTGAGGAAAGAGTTCCCTTATAGATAAGGGTAACAAACTCGGCAAAATTCTCCGGGCTAATCAGGAAGTTTTCATCTTCTACCGATGCTCCCTTCAGCAATCCCTGCAGGTCAGTAATCATATAATTTGAGCAAAGTCTTGCCAACTCAAAAAATTCCTTCTCCTCCACCTTGCTTTTCTTCTCAACATCCCTTATCCATCGCCTTAGTTCGGACATCACATTCTCAAAATACTCTCCCAGATCCTTGTTTTGAACAAAAACCTCAACCGCTTCCTCGCTCAGTCCATATTGCCTCTGAAGCCTCTTTCTCTTCTTATCTGGCAGTTCCGGAATCTCCGCTTTTAATCTATCAATAATGTCTTGAGTAATATGAAGAGGAGGAAGGTCGGGCTCGGGAAAATAGCGGTAGTCCTGCGCCTCCTCCTTTTCTCTTTGAGAAAAGGTAATTCCTTTGCTTGGGTCCCAGCCCCTTGTCTCCTGAACCACCTTTTTTTCTTCGTCTAAAAGTTTACTCTGCCGCTTAATTTCATACTCTGCTGCTCTCTCAACTGCCCGAAAGGAATTAAGATTCTTTACCTCCACCTTGGTGCCAAAATCAGATTGAGATTTAGAAAGAGAAAGGTTAATCTCCACCCTCATCTGTCCCTTTTCCATATCAGCATCAGAAATGTCCAAATATCTAAAAATTAACTGAAGTTC
>CAZPZY010000106.1:0-1639 GCA_964591195.1 uncultured Candidatus Saccharibacteria bacterium | reverse complement strand
TCGCACCGAAGGTGCTAATTTCTATGAATTTCTATTTTATTTGTTTCGGATTTAGAATAAAATGACATCCCTGGCTTTTTTTATTCCTTTCTGCCGCTTTGGCAATTATTATTCCTGTTTGGACGGCATCGCGCAAACCAAGCAACTCTTTATTAATGCCGTTTTTGGAGTTTTTTTCAATCTCTCTTTCCAATTGGGTTAATTTCTTTATCGCTATTTTTAACCCCTCTGGCGTTCTGATAATTCCAACATATTTTGACATAACAGACCTAAGTTGAGACCATTTGTCTTGAATAAACTTCTTCCCTGATTTTTTTATTTTATATTTTTTTTCAAGAGAAGTCCTTTTTGGAAAAGGAAGGTTATGGCCCTTGATAGTTGAAGAAATGTTTTCTGCTGCCCTTATTCCCCAGACCAAACATTCCGAAAGAGAGTTGCTCGCCAATCGGTTCGCTCCGTGAACTCCTGTGCAGGAGACCTCGCCTACAGCGTATAGATTTTTAATACTGGTTTTTCCCCACAAATCTACCTTAACTCCTCCGCAGAGAAAATGAGCCACAGGACTGACAGGAAGGGCTTCTTTGGTAATGTCAAATCCGTATTTCAAGCAGGCTTTGTAAATATGAGGAAACTGGGATTTGATTTTTGATTCAGGGATATAAGAAGCGGCATCCAAGAATACATAGGGTTTACCGCTTTTTAGCATCTGGTCATAAATCGCTCTTGTTGCTATATCGCGGGGAGCAAGATCTTCCAGCGGATGGTAATTTTTCATAAACAGTTCTCCCTTGTGGTTTTTTAGTTTTGCTCCTTCTCCCCTTAATGATTCGGTGATTAAAAGATTTGAAACCTGTTGATGGTAAAACCCTGTTGGATGAAATTGGACAAATTCAACATCTTCAAGGTGGGCTCCTGCCCGGTGGGCTACCGCTATGCCGCTGCCTTGGGCTATCTTTGAATTGGAGGTTCTTAAAAACAATTGGCCCGCTCCGCCTGTAGCCAGAACCGTCTTTTTGGCAAGAAAGACCCTAATCCTTTTCTTTTTTTCGTCTAAAACATACCCGCCCAGACAAACATTTTTTCTTTTGTTCTTGGAAACTATCAGGTCAATCAGGGTATGGTCGGTGTATATCTTAATGAAGGGGTGATTTTTGATTTTTTTTATAAAGGCATTTTCAATGAACCTTCCAGTTTCATCCTTTATGTGAATAATTCGGAAGCAGGAGTGACCTCCTTCTCTTCGCATTTCCAGTTTTCCTTTTTTGTCTCTGTCAAAGTCCATTCTTAATTTTTCAAAAAGAACCCTTTCAATTGCTTTGGGTCCCTCTTTTGCCAAAAGGACTACCGCCTTTTTCTTGGACCGTCCAGCCCCGGCTTTTATTGTGTCTTTTATTAAAAGGTTGGGGTCTTTTTGACATCTATAAACAATTCCTCCCTGGGCATATTTAGTATTTGTTTCTTTGACATCTCGGGCTGATGTAAGAAGACAGACACCGATCTTTTTTTCAGCCAGTTCCAAAGCGCAAGCGCATCCGGCTATTCCTGTTCCTATAACCAAGACATCTGAATAAATGGCTTCTTTTGCCTTCATAAATTAAGCGTACTATATCTAATCACTTTAGTAACAATTCTTGATAAT
>CAZPZY010000105.1:0-1655 GCA_964591195.1 uncultured Candidatus Saccharibacteria bacterium | reverse complement strand
GAATATATGCAGGAGATGCATATGGATATGTCCGGGGCAGCGGCCGTATTGGGAGCAGTTCTGGCAATTGCCAAACTGGGCTATCCCTTGAATGTTGTTGGCTTAATTCCAGCGGCTGAGAATATGCCATCAGGCCAGTCATACAGGCCAGGCGATATCTTAAAAACCTACAGCGGCAAAACCATTGAGGTGCTAAATACCGATGCCGAAGGAAGAATTATATTGTCTGACGCCCTTTCTTTTGGTGTAAGAAGGTTTAAGCCAACTATAATTGCTGATGTTGCTACCCTCACAGGTGCAGCAATTTCCGCCTTGGGTCAGAGAGCCATTGCCCTGTTTACCAATGTTCCAACAATGGAGGACTTTTTTCGTCAACTCGGAGAGGCATCTGGTGACTATGTCTGGCCCTTGCCCCTCTGGGAGGAATATGAAGAGGAGATAAAGGGAACATTTGGGGACATTGCCAATGTTGGCAAAACAAAATACGGCGGAGCAATTACTGCTGCTCTGTTTCTAAAGGAGTTTGTTGACAATTCCCCCTGGCTTCATTTGGACATTGCTCCGACAATGACCTCTATTGAGGGACAGGGGTTGGCAAAGGGAGCCACCGGCACAGGAACCAGATATCTTATAAAACTGGCTGAAAGATTCCCCGAAATAAAAAAGAGGATAGGTCAGTCCCGGCAATAAAGCCAATCCACCATTAGTTGAATTTTACGACACCTGTAGAAAAAGTCAACTCAATAAGGTCAGTTTGAGTAATAAAATAAAGTCAAGGGCGCGTCAAGGGAGTAAAGAGATTATTTTTTCCGAAGGAGGACGTCTTGATGTTGATAGGCAAAATTCACTTCTTTAGAAGAGGATATCTTGGCGAAGATTTCTTGGGTTATCTCGCTGGCTATTTCTTCCCGCTTTTCTGCCGGACAGACATATCTTGTATGAACGCCCATTCCATTGGATTGAAAATAGACCCTGATATACGGTTCTCTGGGCTTGTTCATATATCTTGAAAGAACCTTTTTGGTTGAAGAAATAGCGATTTCCTTAACCTTGTTTAGATTGCTTTCGTGGGTGACTATAAATTTTACCTGGTCCAATATCAACTCATTGGTATAGGTGTAGTTAATGATATTCTCTTCAAACAATCTGGCATTGGGAATAAGGACAACCCTGCCTGATGGTTCTTCAGAGGTAATTGTTCCCCCTATTTCCTTGATATGAAGATGGGTAAGGGTGATATCGCAGACATCGCCCTTTATGTCTCCAATAATTACCCTGTCTCCGATTTCAAACGGTCTTTTTATTATCAGCATCAGCCAGGCGGCTGTTCCAGTAATAGGCCTTTGCAGTGCCCAGCCTAGAGCAGCGGATATAAGCCCGGCAACTACTCCGATTCCTGTCAGCGACCCGCCGTAGGCGAGAAAGCCAAAAACCAAAAGGAAAAAAATTAATAGATATTGGCTTGTTCTAAAGAGTATTTCTACATTTGATCTTTCCTTTTTTGTCTTTGCCTTTTTGAGAAATTCCCTTTTCAGAAATTGCAAAACCCGAGAGAGGACAATGTATAAAACAAGGAAGATAACAATTATCCCCAAAATTTTTCCTACCTGTTCTAGATTGATAACCTGCCAAAATTCCATTATCATTATTATAGC
>CAZPZY010000104.1:0-1726 GCA_964591195.1 uncultured Candidatus Saccharibacteria bacterium | reverse complement strand
TATGAGAAATTCCTGTATAAAACAAAACCCGCTCGGTGGTAGTGGTCTTTCCAGCGTCGATATGGGCAATAATTCCTATGTTCCGATATCTTTCAATTGGGTATTGCCTTGGCATAATAAAAGTCAAAAATACAAAATTCAAAACGCAAAATGAGCAAATGCCCGATTCGCTTCTGCCATCCTATGGGTATCGTATTTTTTCTTTACTGCCGCGCCTTCGTTACGGCTTGCCAAAATCAATTCCTCAGCCAATTTTTCTTTCATTGGCTTTCCTTTTTTAACCTTGGCTGCATTAATAATCCAGCGCATGGCTAAGGTAAGTCCTCTTGTCGCCGGTACCTGTCTAGGAACCTGATATGTCGCGCCACCAACCCTTCTGGGTCTGACCTCTAAAGAAGGCGTGGCGTTCTTAATTGCCTGCTCAAAAACCTCCAAGGGATCTTTCTTTGTTTTTTCTTTTATAATATCAAGGGTGCCATAAAGGATTTTTCTGGCAATGGTCTTCTTCCCCCTTCTCATTATCTGGTTGATAAATTTAGCGACCGTAACGCTGTTATAGACAGGGTCTGGCAAGATAACTCTTTTTGACACTTTTTTGCGAGCCATATTCCTTAACTAAACAACTTTACAACCCACAACCTACAACCTACAACTTTGCAACCCACAACCTATAACTTTGCAACTTTCGTCGGTTATTAGTTGTGGAGTTGCAGGTTGTTAGTTGTTAGTTGTAAGTTGTCAGTTGTTAGTTGTAAAGTTGTAATCTTATTTCTCCCGTTTTGTTCCGTACTTGCTCCTCTGTTGCTTTCTTCCCTCCACTCCTCCAGCATCTAAAACACCCCTTACCACATGATATCTTACCCCGGGCAGGTCTTTTACCCGCCCGCCTCTGATCAAAACAACCGAGTGTTCCTGAAGGTTATGGCCAATACCAGGGATATAGGCAGTTACCTCCATACCATTGGTCAGTTTAACCCTTGCTACCTTACGCAGCCCGGAATTAGGCTTTTTGGGAGTAACAGTAAAAACCTTCAAGCAAACGCCCCTCTTGAAAGGCGAAGGGAATTCAACCGGCTTGTTCTTCAGGGAATTAAAACTAAACTTAAGAGCCGGCATTCTCGCTCGTTTTTTAATTCTCTTTCTTCCTTTTTTTATTAACTGATGAATTGTGGGCATATCTAAACAAAAAACAAAGCCAAAAGACAGCTTTGACCTTTTTATAAATAACAAATATTTTAAGAAAAGTCAAGCGGGTGAGCGGAATCGAACCGCCGTCACTACCTTGGCAAGGTAGCGTAATAACCACTATACGACACCCGCAAAATTATTATCTCAAAATTCAAATCTCAAAACTTAGATAAATCCGAATCTCGAATATCGAAATCCGAAACAAATTCGAATGTTCAAATGCTCAAAATTAAATGCAAAATGCAAATCTCAAAAATCAAAATGAAAGATTAAAATGCAAAAAGAATTCTCTTTGAATTTTTCTTTTTCATTTTGCATTTTGATTTTTGATTTTTGATTTGGTTTGGTTTTGAATTTTCGTCATTGTTTCGAAATTCGGATTTTTATTCGGTTCTAATATATGAATTTGTGGTACCTAATATATTACCCCTTTGGAGAGGGAAAATCAAGAGATGTCCTGAAATCTGGAAAACTGTAAAATGGGTAGAAAAAGTTGACAAAAGGAAAAAATAGTTTAAGAATTAAAACTATGAAAAGA
>CAZPZY010000103.1:0-1747 GCA_964591195.1 uncultured Candidatus Saccharibacteria bacterium | reverse complement strand
GTCGGGGTGCTGGGAGTTGAACCCAGGCCGCAGCGTCCCGAACGCTGTATACTACCGTTATACTACACCCCGATTTTTTAATTTGGGCATTAAGTAACCCAATACTTTTTTTTGGTCATTTCGTCTCTTTTTATTTCAATTTCTTCCCTTTCTTTGCGGGCTTTTTCAGCCAATGCTTGTAGTTCTTCTTCAGGAAGAGTTCCTAGTTTTTTAATTTCCTTCTCCAAAAATTTTTTATTGTTGTTCTCTGGCTTTTTTAAGACACAGCCCAGAAGGATATCCAATACTTGGCCCACCTTTGGGCCCGGCTTTATATTCAAAATTCTCATTACATCATTGCCGTTTACTCGAAGCATTTTAACAGAGAGAGGGTCTCGGCTGACTTTTTCAATCACATATCTTAAATGTCTCAATTTATAGGGTTCTGCCTTGGGACAGCCAGAACCAATCCTGTCAGCCATTCTTAGCTGAAGCAGTTCCTCTATATTTTCCGGACCAACATTCCTCAACAATCTTCTTACTGAACTTTCTCCCACCTCATCAGGGTTGTAGTAAAAAAGATGGTACCGAACCAGTTTGACAATTTTTTCTTTATCTTTTTTGGAAAACCTCAGTCTTTCTAAAATTTTGCTTGTCATTTTTGCTCCAACAATCTCATGATTGTAAAAGGTGGCGTCAGGGCCTTCGCCTCTTTTAACCCTGGGCTTTCCTACATCATGGAGCAGGGCGGCAATCCGAACATATTTGTTAAAGTTTCTTTTTGCTGCATAATCAAGCGCTTTCAGGTTGTGGTGGTAAACATCATAAATATGGTGTTTGTTCTGGCTTACTCCGTAGCCCTCTTCTATTTCCGGAATAATATACTTTAGAAGGGAAAGTCTTCTCAGTTGCTCTATACCCGAGGCGGCTTCTTTTGACATAATAATTTTCATCAATTCGTCTCTTATCCTTTCCTTTGATATAATGGAAAGCAGGGGAGCGTTTTCTTTAATAGCGGATGCGGTTTTGTCTTCAATCTTCCAGTTTTTGCCCAATGTTACTGCCAATCTTACGGCTCTGAGCATCCTTAGGGCATCTTCTGAAAATCTTTCTTTTGGATTTCCAACTGCCCGAATAATTTTATCTTTTAGGTCTTTTTCTCCGCCAAACAGGTCAATAAGTTCAACCTCTGGGTTTAGGGTTCGGGAATCTTTGCCTATAGCCAGCGCCATGGCATTTATTGTAAGGTCTCTCCGTGACAGGTCTTCTTCCAAGGTTTTGGCAAATTTTATTTCATCAGGATGTCTCTTGTCTTTATATTTTGCTTCTGAGCGGTATGTGGTAATTTCAATTTCTTTCAATCTGGGGTCCTTGCTGTCTGTTAAGACGGTAACAGTAAAAAACTTGTTGTCATAGAAATTTTTAGGAAAGAGAGACTGAATTTCTTCGGGCTTGGCGTTGGTGGTTATATCCCAGTCACTGGGTTCAATAGCCCTTAAGATGTCTCTAACACAGCCACCTACAATGTATGCCTCATAACCGCTATTTCTAAGTTTTTTAATGACAAATTGGACTTCTTTAGGTATTCTCATTTTGACATTTGGCTTATTTTATCGCAGAGGTGATTGACAAGGTCATTTTATATTAGAACTTGTTTTTTTTCAATGTTTTGATAAAATTTTATTGAAATGCCCCCGTAGTTGAACGGATACAATGCCGCGCTTCGGACGCGGAGGTTGAGGGTTCGAATCCTTCCGGGGGCACCAGG
>CAZPZY010000102.1:0-1767 GCA_964591195.1 uncultured Candidatus Saccharibacteria bacterium | reverse complement strand
CCATTAAAACCGGCATATTGCTTTCCGCCCACTCAATATCCTTTTTTCCCTCTTCCGCCAGTTTGATATTTTTTATTTTGTAGTTAGGCATTGATGTTATTATGTTATTTCTGTCTGCCGCCTTGGCAGGAAATAAAATTCAAAATGCAAAATTATCTTTAAACTCAAAACGTAAAGCGTAAAGCGCAAAGCTAAAGCGTAAAGCTTAAAGCTGAAGAGAAAGGTTTCGCTTTTCGCTTTAAGTTGTAGTTTTGCGTTTTGCGCTTTGAGCTTTGCGCTTGAACTTTGCTCATTGTTTCGGGTTTCCCACAGCCCTAGATTTTTTAGGGTTGGGCGACCCAGCGCGTTGTAGTCAGCAAACATTATTATACCTGGCTTTATTTGTTTTGGCAAATCTGGGAATGGTAAACTTGATTTTATCAGTTAAATTTGTTAATGTTTGGTTTGTATGGACATTAAGACGTTTACATCGGCCTTGGCTCAGATTGCCGAGGAGAAAAAAATTCCCAAAGAGAAGGTTTTGGAGTCAATAGAAGCAGCGATTGCTGCTGCCTATAAAAAGGAGTATGGCAGAAAAGGGCAGATTATTAGAGCCAAACTTAATCCTGAAACCGGTTCGGTTAGGTTTTGGCAGGTAAAGAGGGTAGTTGACAAAGATATGATTTATTCAGAAGAGGAGTTAAAAAAACTAAAAGAAGAGAGAAAAAAAATGGGGACAGCGGTGTTGTCTGATAAAAAGGAAAAGGTAAGATTTAATCCGGATAGACACATTTTATTAGAGGAGGCGAAAGCCATTAATCCCAATATAAAGGTGGGGGAGGACCTGATGATTTTTCTTGAAGCAAAAAAGGACTATGGCAGAATCGCTGCCCAAACAGCAAAGCAGGTAGTTATCCAAAAAATCAGAGAGGCAGAGAAGTCGGCAATTTATGAAGAATTCAAGTCAAAAGAGGGCGAGGTTGTCTCCGGGATTGTCCAGCGGATTGAAGGAAAAAATGTTTATCTTAACCTTGACAGAACACTTGCCTTGCTACCCAAGGAAGAACAGACACCTGGGGAATTTTACCGGTTGGGTCAGCGTCTAAAGGTTTACATTCTCAGGGTTGAAGAATCACCCAAGATGTCAACAGTTATTGTTTCTCGCGCCTATCCAAAGTTGGTCTCAAAACTCTTTGAATTAGAAGTGCCCGAGATTGCCAATGGTCAGGTTGAAATAAAATCAATTGCTCGGGAGGCTGGTTCAAGAACAAAAATTGCCGTGGCTTCAAAACAAGAGGGAATAGACCCAATTGGAGCGGTTGTTGGCCAGAGGGGGAGCCGGGTTCAAGCAGTAATCCAGGAGTTGGGAGGAGAAAAAATTGATATTGTTGAGTATTCAGACGACCCTCAAAGGTATATTTCCCAGGCACTTTCTCCGGCTAAGGTAAGCGAGGTCAAGATAATGCCGAAGAATAAGGCACTGGTAATTGTTCCCAAGGACCAGTTATCACTGGCAATTGGTAGAGATGGCCAGAATGTAAGGCTGGCGGCGAAATTAACCGGATGGAAGATAGATGTTAGAGGTCCCGAAGAGGAAGAAGAAAAATAATGTGTAATTGCTAACCACTTTGGTAACAAGTTTGCTGAGGCATCTTGCCTCGGGGAGCACGAAGTCGCCGTAAGTAGTAAGAAGAAATTTATTCCCAGGCGCTTCCAAAATCTGACCGAGCCTTACAAACCTTTTTCTGAAGCGCAAACCTATTCTGGGGCTCGGCTGCGATATGCTCC
>CAZPZY010000101.1:0-1808 GCA_964591195.1 uncultured Candidatus Saccharibacteria bacterium | reverse complement strand
TTCCTACCTGTTCTAGATTGATAACCTGCCAAAATTCCATTATCATTATTATAGCGGATAGGATAAGATGATGCAAATTAAATGAAAAATCCGAAATCCGAAATCCGAATCTCGAAACAATGACCAAAATTCAAAATCAAACCAAATCAAAAATCAAAAATCAAAATGCAAAATGAAAAAGAAAAATTCAAAGAGAATTCTTTTTGCATTTTAATCTTTCATTTTGATTTTTGAGATTTGCATTTTGCATTTAATTTTGAGCATTTGGAAATTTGAATTTGTTTCGGATTTCGATATTCGAAATTCGGATTTATCTGTCAAAATAGGGATGATAAATTTGGATAAAAACATTGTTTCTGTTTTGGATGCCAATTTTGGACGGCTTGAGGAGGGATTGAGGGTGCTGGAGGATACCTGCCGTTTTGTTTTGAAAGATTTAAGGATGACAAGAGAGTTTAAGAAGATGCGCCATTTTTTAACAGAGGCAAGTTGTGGCTTGAAATTGCAACTGCTTAACTCCCGCGGAAAAGATATTGGTGCTTCTTTAATTCTTGCCAATGAAGGGACAAGACAAGGTATTGATGAGATAGTTATTGCCAATGCCAAAAGAGCCGAGGAATCCCTGAGAGTCCTGGAGGAGTATTTCAAGTTTTTGAAAATTAAAAAGTGGCGAAAACTTCAAGAAAAGCGCTTTTTGTTGTATTCTTTGGAAAAAGAGATTGTTTCTAAAATTGTCAGGAAAGAAAAAATTAAAAGATTGTTTCCCCTTTGCTTGATCCTAGATGCCAAATACCTCAAAAAGGAAAAACCGATTGAAAAACTAAAAGAGGCAATTTCAGGAGGAATAAAGGCGGTTCAATACCGGGATAAAATAAATGACAAGAGAAGGGTTCTAAAAAATGCTATTTCATTTAGGAGATTGTGCCAAAAAACAGGGGTTCTTTTTTTAGTCAATGACTATCTGGACATTGCCTTGGCTGTAGATTCAGATGGGGTTCATCTGGGAGATAAAGACCTGCCCATAGGGACAGCAAGAAAGATGCTTCCCTTTGATAAAATTATTGGGCGGACCGTTCATTCATTGAAAGAAGCGGAAAAAGCCCAAGCAGACGGAGCCGACTATCTTTCCCTTGGCGCTCTTTTTCCCACCAGGACAAAGAAAGATGCCTCATTAATTGAGCCACTTATGATTAAGAAGATTAAAGAAAAAATTGACCTGCCAATTATGGCAATTGGTGGTATAAACAAAAACAATGTTAAAAAGGCAGCAGGATGGTCAGCAGATGGGGTGGCAATCTCAGAGGCGATAATGGCAAAGGATAACTGTCGAACAGCAGCCAAAGAGATTTTGTCTGAAATAAAAAAATTGACTTTTGCTTCCTGGTAGTGTAAACTGTAGAAAGTTTATATGAAAAAGGATTTTCAAACAGCCGAATCGGTTTGCCCGGGACATCCAGATAAGATGGCTGACATTATTGCTGATACCATTTTGGACGAAATTCTAAAGCAGGATAAATCAGCACGGGTGGCGTGTGAGGTTTTTACCTCAAAGGGTTATGTTATTATTGCTGGAGAGATTACAACAAGTGCCTGGGTTGACCTTAACCGATTGACGAGAAAGACAATTTTGGATATCGGCTATGATAGGCCTGATTATGGATTGGATGGTCATACAGTGGGAATTTTGAATTCTATCTCTGGACAATCACCGGACATTGCCAGGGGGGTAAGGAAGACAGCAACAAAAAAACAAGGAGCAGGCGACCAGGGAATATCTATTGGTTATGCCACAAATGAAACCCCGGAAC
>CAZPZY010000100.1:0-1815 GCA_964591195.1 uncultured Candidatus Saccharibacteria bacterium | reverse complement strand
CGCAGTATATGCCAAGGCAAAATCAGATGTGCCTTGTCAGATAGTTTTAAATTATTGCAGGAAATTCCCCTTTCTTTTAGATATTTTATTTCTCTGATTAAAATTTCCGGGTCAACAGCCACTCCGTTGCCAATAATTGAAACAGTACTTTTGTTAAAAATTCCTGAAGGTACCAAATGAAGCCGGAATTTGCCGTATTTATTGACAACCGTGTGTCCGGCATTGGGACCCCCATTGAACCTTACAACAAAATCCATTTTTTGGGAGAGATAGTCAACAATTTTTCCCTTTCCCTCATCTCCCCATTGAGCACCGATAACAACATTAACTGGCATATCAAGATTTTTTTGCCTTTGGAGGAATAGAACCTGGTTTAAACTCCTTTCTTTCGGCAAATTCCTGCTGTTTGCCAAAATTGAATTGCTGAACAGGACGAAGATATCCTACCACCCTTGTATAAACCTCGCATTCTCTTTTGCAAATGGGGCATTTAAAGTGCTCCCCGGCAATGTATCCATGAACAGGACAAATGGAAAATGTAGGAGTTATTGTAATATAGGGAAGTTTGAAGTTTTCAAAAACCCTTTTTACCAATTTTTTTACCACTTCTCCATTTGGAAGTCGTTCACCCAAAAAGATATGAAAAACACTTCCGCCCGTGTATTTACATTGAAGTTCATCTTGGAGTTTGAGGGCTTCAAAGATATCATCTGTGTAGTTTACAGGCAGTTGGCTTGAATTTGTATAATAGGGCCTTTCCTTTGTCCCAGCAGTGATAATATTCGGATATTTCTTTTTATCCTTTAGGGCAAGGCGAAAACTGGTTGCCTCTGCCGGTGATTGTTCTAAATTGTAGATGTTTCTTGTATCTTCCTGATATTCTACCAACTGGTTCCGCATAAAATCCATTACCTCCAGGGCAAATTCCCTTCCTTCTTTTGTACCAATATCTTTTCCGATAAAATTCAGGCAGGCCTCATTTAAGCCAACCAGCCCAATAGTATTAAAGTGATTGGCGTAGTATTTTCCTCTCGTTTCTTTTATTCCTGAAAGGTAGAACCGGGAATAGGGATAAAGTCCTTTTTCCATAAAGTCCTCAATCGTTTTTCTTTTTATTTCCAAGCTTTCTTTTGCCAGATCCATCAATCTCTTCAGGCGTTGGAAGAATTCCTCTTTGGTTTTTGAAAGATATCCGATGCGGGGCATATTGATTGTGCATACGCCGATACTGCCTGTGAGAGCGCCGCTGCCAAACAATCCTCCACCGCCCCTATTGTAAAGTTCAGTCAGGTCAAGCCGCAGCCGACAACACATTGAACGCACGTCTTCGGGCTTCATTTCTGAGTTTATGTAGTTGGCAAAGTAGTTAATCCCGTACTTTGCTGAGGCATCAAAAATACCATTAAATGCTGGTTCCTGCCAGGGAAAGTCTTTTGTAATGTTAATTGTGGGAATGGGAAAGGAAAATGGCCTGCCGTTTTTATCTCCTTCCATATAGACCTCATAAAGAGCCTTGTCTAAAACCTTCATTTCTTCTTCAAATTCTTTGTAGGTTTCTTTTTGCGGTCTGCCGCCGATAATTACTGGTTGGTCTTTAAACACTGGAGAGGGTCTTAGATCTAGGGTAATATTAGAAAAAGGCGTCTGAAAGCCCACCCGAGTCGGCACTGCCATATTAAATAAAAATTCCTGCAGGCACTGCTTTACCTGCTTGTAATCCAAACTATCATATTTAATAAAAGGAGCAAGAAGGGTGTCAAAGTTTGAGAAGGCAACTGCTCCAGCGCATTCTCCCTGGAGCGTATAAAGAAAATT
>CAZPZY010000099.1:0-1839 GCA_964591195.1 uncultured Candidatus Saccharibacteria bacterium | reverse complement strand
AGGTTCCTTGGTTTACAAGAAGGGTGGCAGTAGGTCCCCGTCGGTTATCTAAATATGACTCAATAACTACACCCTCTGCCGGTTTTCTGATGTCCGCCTTTAGTTCTTTCATTTCTGCCACAAGAGAGATAATTTCTAAAAGGTCTTCAATTCCTTGGCCGGTTTTTGCCGATACCTCCACTGCCGGGACATCTCCTCCTAAAGATTCAGTTAGTATTCCTTCTTTTGCCAGTTCTCTTTTAATTCTTTCCGGCTCGGCTTCTGGTTTGTCAATCTTATTAAGAACCACAATAGGAGAAATTTTCGCTGATTTTATAACAGAGATTGCTTCTTTTGTTTGAGATTGAACTCTTTGACTGGCATCAACAACCAGAAGCCCAATATCAGCCACTTTTGCCCCTCTTGCTCTCATAGCCGAAAATGCTTCATGACCCGGGGTGTCAATAAAGGTGATTTTTTTTCCGTTCTTGGTAATTTGATAGGCACCAATATGCTGGGTGATTCCTCCTGCTTCTTTTTGGGCAACATGGGTTTTTCGGATGAAATCTAAAATTGATGTTTTTCCATGGTCAACATGGCCCAAAAGGACCACAACTGGTGGCCTGACCATGCCTTCCTTGGTCTGGACAATTGTCTCTTTTGTTTTTGTGACCATAAGACCTAAAACCTTCTAAAATTTTAATATTTGATTAACTTTTTATCTGTTATTGTATTGATTGGGACCCTTGAGAATTTATGGCATTCTCAATCGCTTTTTTTTCTTCTTGGGATAATGGATATTCTGATTGACCTTCCTTTATTGCCTTGGCGTAGAACCTGTTTCCTTCCTTGGTATATAAACTAGTTATAACTACTCCTGTGTTGTTGCCATCCAAAATGGCAAGAGAAAAACTTTGGTTGCCACCCATATCTCTAAATGGATTAAATCTTACAATTCCGATTTTCTGGAGCATCCATTTGCTTTTTTCTTCTATGCTTTTTATTCTTTCGGAGATATCTTTGACCTGCTCTTTCAGTTCTTTGAACTGCTTCAGTAATTCAGTTATATTTTCCGGCTCCTTCTCTTTCTTTTTAAAAAAATTAATCATAAAAGATAAATTTTAATTTATCACTTTTTTTGCCAATAATCAAGTGATAGAAGGGGATTGAAAAGGTTATATAAATGTTTTAAGATGTAATTGACCTTGCGTGGTAAGCCTACCTATTGGGATGCCATTAGAGAAAAATCGGAAACCCGAAATGAATAAAATAGAAATTAATGGAAATTAGCACCTTCGGTGCGAAATTAATAGAAATTGATTGATAGAAATTATTTGCAATGAATTTCGTGAGCGACAGCGAGCAAATTTCAATAAATTTCAATAAATTTCAATAAATTTCAACAAATTTCAATAACTTCCAATTATTATGAAGGGCAGAAAGTAATTTTGAGTTTTGAGTTTTGAGATTTGAATTTTGAATTTTGAATTTTGAATTGAAAAATGTGCACGCCCTTCTTTACCGGTCATCGCTGTTCGTGTCCTGTTCGTGTTTATTCATATCTGTTCGCGTGCGTTCGTGTGCCCTAATTTGATATTCGTGCCTTTTCGTTTGGGAGATTAAACATTAAAAGAATTGTCTTGACAAAGAAGATTAAAAAGGGATAACCTAAAATAAGGGAGAAATTACAATAAATAAAAATATAACAATGGGAGGCTTCTTGTTTAGGGAAACTTAACCCTGAACATTTCGATTAGATGATTTAATATCAATTATACCTCTTATATATCCTTTTATATATCCTTCCTAAATAAGAATTATCATAACCATGACCGGACCGAAAGATATAAGTGAAAAAAG
>CAZPZY010000098.1:0-1844 GCA_964591195.1 uncultured Candidatus Saccharibacteria bacterium | reverse complement strand
CATTTATGCCGAGATAGCTCAGTTGGTAGAGCATCCCCATGGTAAGGGGAAGGTCACGAGTTCGAATCTCGTTCTCGGCTTGCTTAAAGACGAGGTCGGCGGTTCAACTCCGCCCTCAGGCTCAAAAATATGGCAAGAAAGAAACCGTTTGTAAAACTTGCTTGTAGGGAATGCAAGCGAATAAATTATTATGTCCACAAGTCAAAGGGCGTGGAGGCGAAATTGAAACTGAAAAAATACTGCAAATGGTGCAGGAAGCAGACGGAGCACAGGGAGGTTAAGTAGAAGATGCTTCAAAGGCAAGGGGAGGTCTTCGGGTCTGTAGTTAAATGGGTATAATTTTGCTCTCCAAAAGCAAAGTTCCCTGTTCGAATCAGGGCAGACCCGCTTCCTTATGTCTCTTATAGACAATCTTGTCAGGGAGAACTGGCTGAAAACACCTGAAATAATTAGGGCGTTTAAGAAAGTTAAAAGAAGGGATTTTTTGCCCCAAAGCCTTAAGGGACTGGAAGAATTAGATCAGGCGCTTCCGATCGGTTTTGGTCAAACAATTTCTCAGCCCCTTGTTGTTGCCTTTATGCTGGAATTGCTGAAACCGAAGCCCGGAGAGAAAATTTTGGATGTGGGCTGTGGCTCGGGCTGGACAACAGCCCTTCTCGCTTTCATAGTAAACCCGCAGGGGAATCCGAAATCCGAAATTCAAAAGGGAAAAGTAATTGCCATTGAGGTAATTCCTGAACTAAAAGAATTTGGCCAAAAAAATGTGGCTAAATATAACTTTATTGAAAAAGGAGTTGTTGAATTTATCTGTGCCGATGGTTCAAAAGGGTATCAAAAGGAGGCCCCTTTTGATAAAATTTTGGTTTCAGCAGAGGCAGAAAAATGTTTTCAAAATTGGAAGGAGCAATTAAAAATAGGAGGAAGGATTGTTGTTCCTATTGGCAATTCAATTTGGCTTTTCACAAAGAAATCAAAAGGAATTTTTGAAGAGAAGGAATATCCCGGTTTTGTTTTTGTTCCTTTGATTACGGAACCCGATTCAGATAACTAAATTTTCCCAGTTTAGGTTGGCCTTCAACAAAGCAGAGGAAAATAAAATTAGACCAAGGCCTAAGGCAGGTATGACCGTAGATTTTAAAAAAGTTAGTATTTTGGCAGGAGGAATTCTGTTTCTCCTCCTTCTTTTTTTCTGGCAGGGAATTTTTTTACCGAAGGACGGGGCTGAGGAGAAGAAGTTATTTTCTGTAAAAAAGGGAGATTCGGCCTTTGAGGTAGGTAAAAATTTAGAAGAAGAGAAATTGATAAAAAGCAGGATTTTTTTTGACCTCTATGTAGTTTTGACCAACAAGGCAGAAAAACTCAAGGCCGGCAATTATTATTTAAGTCCTTCTTTCTCTGTTAAAGAAATTGTCCAAAAGATAACCAGAGGACAAACAATAAAGATTAAAATTACGATTCCCGAAGGGTTTAGATTGTCTCAGATTGAGGAAAGGTTGGGGGCCTCTTTGTCTGACCTAAGGGTTAAAGACTTTGAAAGAGAGTTTAGTTTTTTGGAATCAGCACCTGACAATGCCTCTCTTGAGGGCTTTTTGTTTCCGGATACATATTATTTTTCAGGAAAAGAAACCAGCAGAGAAGTTATTGATAAATTTTTAAGGAATTTTGACAAACAATTAAAGCCGGATTTAAGGGAGGAAATAAAAAAACAGGGGAAGACCATCTTTGAAATCGTTATTATGGCTTCTCTGATTGAAAAGGAAGTTAGAGATTACAATGATAAGGCATTGGTTTCTGGTATTTTATGGAAGCGTTTGGAAAGCAGAATGCCCCTTCAGGTGGACGCG
>CAZPZY010000097.1:0-1860 GCA_964591195.1 uncultured Candidatus Saccharibacteria bacterium | reverse complement strand
ATTTTGAATTTTGAGATGTAATTTTGAGATTTGAGATTTGAATTTTGAGATTTTAAATTATCATTTTGATTTTTGATTTTTGAATTTTGCATTTCTTCATTATGGAGTTTCCTATTTTCAAAACAAAAATCAAGGGATTAACAAGGCGCTTTAATCTTACCGACCCTGCCGAACAAAGGGAATATTTTAGGCAAAAGGCGGGAAAGGAGATTGAGGGATTAAGGAGATATTTGAAGAACAACACCTTTGTGGCTTATCTTTTGGGCAAGAAAAATTCTGGAAAGGGCACCTATGCCAAAATGTTTGCCGAGGTTGTTTCTCCTGAGCGGATAGAACACTTTTCAGTAGGTGATATGGTAAGAGCCCTGGATAAGCAGTGGATAGATCCGGAAAAAAGAAAGGATCTGCTTGATTTTTTGAAGAAAAATTATCGAGGAAGGTTTTCCCTTAAAGAAGTTGTCTCTTTGTTTGAGAAACGAAGCACAAAAAACCTTTTACCCACCGAACTGATTTTGACCCTTATAAAAAGAGAGATAGGTAAAAAAAAGAAGAAGGCTCTTTTTATTGACGGCTTTCCTCGGGATATGGACCAGATGAATTTTTCTCTGTTCTTCCGCGACCTGATTGATTATCGAGCCGACCCAGATGTTTTTGTTCTGATTGATGTTCCTGAAATTGTAATTGACCAGCGGATTAGATGGCGCAGGGTCTGTCCTATTTGTCAGACCTCAAGGAACCTTAAACTGCTTCCCACATCACGGGTGGGCTTTGACAAAGAAAAGAAGGAGTTTTACCTTATCTGCGATAATCCAAAATGCAAGGGAGCAAGACTTGTTTCAAAAGAAGGAGATGAATTGGGGATCAAGCCCCTAAAGGAGAGGTTTGAGAAAGATGATAAGTTGCTCAAGATGGCTTTTTCTCTCCATGGTATTCCTAAGGTTTTGTTAAGAAACACCCTTCCGCTTCAAAAAGCAAAGGAGTTTGTTGATGACTACGAGATTACCCCGGAATATGTTTTTCACTGGAAGGAGAAAGAAAATAAGGTAGAAATTGAGGAAAAACCATGGACATTTCTTGTTGATGGCAAGTTATCAGTGAGTTTGCTTCCCCAGCCAGTTGTTGTTTCTCTGATTAAGCAAATGGCGAGCATTTTTTTAAAGAGATTTTAATTTTTTTGAAGAAATCTTATTAAAGAATAAACTATCTCATTTGCTGGGACATCAATCCCGTGCTTTTTTGCCAATTCAATAATTTTGCCGTTAAGGAAGTCAATCTCTGTTTTCTGACCCTTGATAATGTCCTGGCACATAGAGGGATAGTTTGTATATTTGGAAATTTTTCTTTCAAAATCTCTTTTGAAGTTTTTTTCTATCTTTACCCCCTCTGCCTCAGCCACCCTTAGACCTTCTTCTATCAGCATTTCTCTTACCTTCTTTAATCTATTATCTGCTACCTGATTATTTCTAATTTTGAAAAGAGCGGCCAAGGGACCCAAGACAGAGTTGATAATCAATTTTTCCCAAACCTCTTTTTTGAAGTTCTTTGAGAGTTCAACCTCTAGTCCGCAGGATTGGAATGCCTTTTTTATTTCTTTTGAAATTTCGTTCTTTGGAAGAAGGGTTTTTTTGGGCCAGGACCTTATTTTTCCCGGCTCCAAAAATTCGCTTGCCGTATAGACAATTGCCCTTTCAACCCTTGTCTTCTTTCCAAGAATTTTCTTCACCAATGCCTTATTTCCCAAGCCATTTTGGAGGATTAAAATTAAGGTGTCCTTTTTTAGTTTTCCTTTGATTTCTTTAAGGGCTTTTTCTGTTTGATGCGCCTTTGTAGAAAGAAGGATAAGGGTTTTAGGAGGAATTT
>CAZPZY010000096.1:0-1873 GCA_964591195.1 uncultured Candidatus Saccharibacteria bacterium | reverse complement strand
ATTATGGAAATAAAAATTTTAAGCCCGAAAAAAACATTATTTAAAGGCAGGGCTGAATCCGTCACCCTGCCGGGAAAAGAGGGAGAATTTCAAATTCTAAAAGACCACGCCACCATCTTTTCTCTGCTCGGAAGAGGGCAAATTTCTCTTGACAAAAACAAAAAAATTCCCATCTCCCAGGGAATCTTGGAAGTTCGAGACAACAAAATAACTATTTTAATAAAAAATTAACCTCTTATTTTTCCACCTTCGGAGTTATTCCTTATTCTTTTAACCCGATTTATTCGGGCAAAATAGCCAAGGTGTTATTAAAGCGATTAATGTAATTGAAAAGCCCGATAACAGAGATGATTTCAATAATTTGGGCTGAGGAAAATTTCTTTTTCAGCCTTTCAAAAATCTCTGGCTGGTCTAAATGACCATCCAATGTAACATCCTTTGCCAATTCTAAGGTTTCCTTTTCTTCGTCTGATAACTGCTTTTTCTCTTTTATTCTTTCTATTATATCTTCTGGCTCGCCCAACTTCTTTAGCATCCTTTCTGTTACATCAACACAAAAGGGGCATTTTAATGTCTGGGAAACCACATAGGCTATCTTCCACTTCAAAACAGGTTCAATTGTCCCCTTTTTCATTATTGAGTTGAAAAGTTCAACAAACCCCTTCAAAATCTCAGGCCGATGAGCCATTACCTTCACCCATTCAGGTACATTTCCTGTTTCCTTCTCAAATTTTTCGTAGACCTCTCTGGCAATTTCTTCTACTTGGTCTTTTTCTAATTTGGAAATAAGAGCCATAATTTACCTTAACCAAAATTAAATTTAATAGGAGTTCCTTTTTCCGGTCAATATCTCCCTCTTCTTCGATGACGATGCCTTTTGGGACCAGGTCCGAAGCCGCCGCCAAACCCTCTTCCCCGACCAAAACCAAAGGGAGTGCTCGGAACTTCAGATTCCTTCAACTGACCCTTCTTAAATCTATCTAAAACCTCTTTAACTTTCAAACCAAAAACGCCGGGATAAATTTTAACCCCAGCCATTTCCAAAATTGAAAAGGCATTGGGTCCTAGATTCCCACAAATAAGCGCTTCTATTCCCTGAGAAATAAGGGTTTGAGATGCGCCTACTCCGGCTCCTCGGCCTGCCTGAAAACCCGGATTAGAAATAGCCCTAAATTGCTCAGTTTCTTCATCAATAACTAAAAAATAAGGCGCGCGACCAAAAACCGGAGAAATCTCTGAATCTAAATCAGGCCCTAACGCACAAATCCCAATTTTCATACAGTATATTATTTTGCCCTCTTGGCCTGTCCTTCCTGGGCCTCCAGTTCCTTTAATCTCTTCTCAATCGTCTTTATCTCGTCTTTTAAAATCTTGAGTTCTTCGTTCAACACCTCTTTTTCTTCCTTAGCATCCTGAGGAACCTGCCAAGGAATTTGCCAAGGAAAAATCCTCCATCTCCATCCCCTGCCCCAGCCTCGTCTCCAGCCATATCCAAATCCCCTGCCCCAGCCTCTGCCAACTGGATTCAGATATCCGGGATAAGGATAACCTGAACAGAAACCCAATCCTCTCCCCGTTCTTGGACCTTGACCCAGAGGACCTGTTCCATCTCCAAATGGCATATTTTTTTTATTGCTCCAATAAATTATCAACCAACCCGACCTTTCTATCCTGTTATAAATATAAACCTATAATCACTAAAAGTCAAGTTGTTTCTCTAATTTTGTTAAAACCTCCTGATTTTTCATACAGGTTCATCTTAACAAAAAGAAAATTACCCTTAAATTTTTCACTGCAAAAAAACCTAAAAGTAGAAAATATCTGATAAATCTATATTACCTGGCCTTGCCATCAATCACTATTAAGGCGTGGA
>CAZPZY010000095.1:0-1976 GCA_964591195.1 uncultured Candidatus Saccharibacteria bacterium | reverse complement strand
GAAGAGGGAAAAAAGGATATTGAGTGGGCGGAAAGCAATATGCCGGTTTTAATGGCAATAAGAAAACGGTTTGAAAAAGAGAAACCATTAAAAAGCATTGTCGTCGGCTGCTGTCTTCATATAACAAAGGAAACAGCGGTTTTGGTAAAGACCCTCCGGGCTGGCGGAGCAAGGGTTTTTTTAACAGGCTCCAATCCCCTTTCTACAAACGACCGAATAACCGCAGGTTTGGTAAAAGAAGGAATAGGGGTCTATGGCTGGCGGAACCTGAGCAAAAAGGCATATTACTGGTGTATTGATAAGGTCTTGGCTCAAAAACCGAATATCACAATGGATGATGGAGGAGATTTGATAAGCACAATTCACTCAAAAAAGCCGGAACTAATAAAAGAGATTATTGGGGGAACAGAGGAAACAACCACCGGGGTTATCAGATTTAAGGCAATGGAAAAAGACGGTGTCCTGAAATATCCGGTAATAGCAGTCAACGACGCCCATTCAAAATTTCTATTTGACAACCGATACGGAACAGGACAATCAACAATTGATGGAATCTTAAGGGCAACATCTACCCTCTTGGCAGGCAAAAGATTTGTTGTCTGCGGATACGGATGGTGCGGCAGAGGAATTGCCCTCAGGGCAAAGGGAATGGGAGCAAATGTGACAATTGTTGAGGTAAATCCTCAGCGAGCCCTAGAAGCAACAATGGACGGGTTTCTGGTAATGCCTATAACTAAAGCGGCAAAGGTAGGAGACATCTTTGTAACCGCCACCGGCAATACAGATGTAATAAGAAAAGAACACCTATTGAAAATGAAAAGCGGGGCGATTTTAGCCAATGCCGGCCATTTTAATGTTGAAATTAATATCAAGCATTTGGTTGAGATAAGCAAAGGCAAAAGAAGAATTCGGGACAACCTTGAGGAGTACCAATTAAAAAATGGAAAAAAACTCTACCTTTTAGGGGAAGGTCGGCTCGTTAATTTAGCAGCGGCCGAGGGTCACCCTTCTGAGGTAATGGATATGAGTTTTTCCCTTCAGGCATTAAGCGCCGAGTGGCTGACCAAAGCAAAAGGACTAAAGCCAAGGGTCTATAGGGTGCCGGAAAAAATTGATCAGGAGGTCTCCCGGCTTAAATTAAAGGCAATGAAAATAAAAATTGACAAACTAACTCCAAAACAGAAGGCATATCTTCGCTCCTGGCAAGAAGGAACATAAATAAAAAAAATGGCAAAAAAAGAGGCTCTGCCAAAATTTAATATACCCTTGGAAAACAACAAAAAGTTGGGAAAACTTGTATTAGGCATAGAAAGAAATAAGGTCCTAAACACCCTGCTCCGGATGTCAAATGTCAACGCCATTGACAGAATGGGGTTTAACGACCATGGGCCTGTTCATGTCAAAATCGCCGCCAATCTGGCTCTGAGGATTTTAAGAATCCTGGAAAAAAGAAAGATTGTTCCAAGTATTGTCAAAAACTACGGTATGAGCAAAGAAGATGCCGAGGTAATTGTAGTGATGGGAGCAACCCTTCACGATATTGGTATGGCAGTCCACCGTCAGGGCCACGAAATCCTGTCAACCATCTTTGCCCTGCCCATTATTGATAATCTTCTTTCTCCTATCTATAAAAAAGAGGAGGAAAGAACAATAATCAAATACGAAACCCTTCAGACGATATATTCCCATGAGCCGACACGGATACCCCTGACAATTGAAGGAGGGGTGGTAAAGGTTGCCGATGCCTTGGATATGGAAAAAGGAAGGGCACGTATTCCATATGAAGCGGGACAGATAAGCATCCACTCAATCTCTGCTTTAGCCATTGAAAGCGTCCAAATAAGCGAGGGCAAGGAAAGGCCGGTAAAAATTTCAATCCTGATGTCAAATCCAGCGGGAATTTTTCAGGTTGACAATCTCCTCCAAGAAAAAATAAGAACCTCAGGAATTGAAAAAATGCTGAAAATAGAGGCAAG
>CAZPZY010000094.1:0-2006 GCA_964591195.1 uncultured Candidatus Saccharibacteria bacterium | reverse complement strand
ATCTTTATTTCGTATTTTTCTGGATTTTCAAGCGCTTTCTTGATTTTGGGAAGGGTTATTTTTTTCATATTAGAACAGACCGCTGAGGGCCAGAGATGATAAAACCTTTTGTCAGGCGCCTCTTTCTTTAACCTGTGAATCATATCTTTCTCTGTGGCTATAACAAACTCCTTTGCCTTGATTCTCTTGACCTTCTTTATCATCTGACCGGTGCTTAAAATAAAGTCGGAGACCAATTTGACATTTTTTCGACATTCGGGATGAGATAAAACCTTTACCTCGGGCTGCTTGTTTTTCAGTTTGATTATCTCTTTGTCCGAAATTTTCATATGGACAGGGCAAAATCCCGAATAGAGAATAAGTTTCCTGTTCGCTTCTTCTGCCGCCCATTCTCCAAGATGATAATCGGGCACAAAAATTATTTCTGGAGATTTTATAGACCTTACAACTTCTGGAGCATTGGCTGAGGTGCAGCAGATGTCGCTTTCGGCCTTCACAGCGCTTGTTGTATTGACATAGCAGACGATTTTTGCCTTTGGATGTTTTGATCTTATTCTTCTTAATTTCCTTCTGTCAATCATATCTGCCATTGGGCAGGTGGCTGTTAGGTCTGGCATTATAACCATTTTTTCAGGATTGAGAATTTTAGCGGTCTCTGCCATAAAATTTACTCCGCAGAAAACAATTATTTTTTTCTTTGTTTTAACTGCCTTCCGGCTTAGTTCTAAAGAATCGCCGACAAAATCGGCGATATCTTGAACTTCTGGAGGCTGGTAACTGTGGGCAAGGATAAGGGCTTTCTTTTTATTTTTTAATTGCCTAATTTGAGAAACAATTTTTTTTCATTTCAATGAAAGGTTTGCGCTTCTGTTGGGAAAAGGCCCTTTCTTGTTTCCTCTATAAATTTTTTTACCGCTCTTTTAATTGAGCGGTTCAGGTTAAGATACCTTTTGATATGTTTGGCTTTGAATTCTTTGTCCATACCCAGAAGGTCGTTTATTACCAAAACCTGACCATCGCAGTATTTTCCTGCTCCGATGCCGATAGTCGGCACCTTTACCGAGGCGGTAATTTTTTTTGCCAGTTTTTCCGGTACGCATTCCAGAACAATGGCAAAAACGCCCAGACTATCAAGTTGACGGGCGTCTTCTAAAATTTGCCTTGCCTCTTCCGGCATTTTTCCTCTTACCCTATATTTTTTGGCTGTTTGAGGAAGAAGGCCTAGGTGGCCCATTACCTCTATGCCTTGTTTTTTAAGCGCTTTTACAACCGCCGGATGATTGCCTTCCAGTTTTACGCCCTTTGCCCCAACTCTGAGAAATTTTTTTGCATTTTTAACAGCCAATTCAGGGGTATCGTAACTATGGATGGGCATATCTCCGATAACAGGAGTATTTTTCGCTCCCCGAACTACTGCCTTGGTGTGATAAAGCATCTCTTTCATTGTTACCTTTTTGGTGTCAGGCATTCCCTGAAAGACCATTGCCAAACTATCTCCGACCAAAATTAGGTCCACTCCTGCCTCGTCTAAAATCTTTGCCATCTGATAATCATAGGCAGTGAGCATTGAGATTTTTTCCTTTCCCTTCTTTTTAATTATTTCTTTAAGGTCCATAGTTTGAGTGTTAACAAACAGGGTATTGCTTACCCGTGGGGTATTTCTTACCTTAGCTAAGCAATAGCCTAAAATTCAAGCGCAAAGCTCAAAGCGCAAAAGGCAAAACTACAACTTAAAGCGAAAAGCGAAACCTTCTTCTTTTTAGCTTTAAGCTTTACGCTTTAGCTTTGCACTTTGCGCTTTACGCTTTGAGTTTAAAAATAATTTTTGCATTTTGATTTTTGATTTTGCATTTGTTCTATTATAGCCCCGTGGTAAATTCATTGTCAAATAGAGGTTGGAAATTGAGACGAAATTTGTTAGTATTGTAGTATGAAAAACAGGTTTGAGAAGAAGCAGTTGGTTAAGAAATCGGAGAATTTCAGCCAGTGGTATGTAGAGGTTGTCT
>CAZPZY010000093.1:0-2031 GCA_964591195.1 uncultured Candidatus Saccharibacteria bacterium | reverse complement strand
CAGAATAATCAGGGGCTGTCCCCGGAGTCGGGCGAGCAAACAAAGGAAAAGGAGCAAGGAGAAAGGCCGGAAAAGGAGAGAGGCAGATTAGAGAAATATCTTGAAACAGCGGCAAAAGGAGAAGGACTTACCCATCTGGCAAGAAGGGCATTAAGGTCCTATCTGAAAGACCACACCTTGTCCTTTCATTTAACCCCCGAGCACAAGGTTTACATAGAGGATTATCTGGCAAAGAAAAAGGGCGGCGGGTGGCTGAGATTAGGACAAAAGGTGGAATTTTCCCAGGATTTAATCAAGGAGGCAATTGAGATGTCCGAGCAACTAACCCCATCTCAACTAGAAAACCTCAAGCAGTATTCCCAACTTGTCCCGACTCTTAATTACTGATTCTGTCTGTCAAGCACCCCGGCAGTTTCTCTAAAAGCAGGAGGTGGGATAGGACAATAGGATATTGTCCTAACTGAAAAGATACTTGATGGCTAAAAAGAAGGCAATTCTTTTACTGACAGTTTTATCTGCCGGGTTTGGCGCTTTTTTTCTTTCAAGACCAGCAGGTTTTCCAGATTCCTTTGCCGGTGCAGCCAGTTTTTTAACAAGAAACAATGACCGGAAGATTGAAGAGTTAAACTCCTCCTTAAAAGAAATGAATTCTCTTTTGAAGGAGTTTAAAAGAAAGATTTCCCTATCCGAGCAAAAAGAAGAAAGGGCGCTTCAAGAGGTAGAAGAACTAAAGCAAAAATTGGAAATAGAAAAAGAGACCGTTGCCCGATTAGAAAAGATGCTGGAAAGGCAGGAAAAAGCCAGCCAGTTAAGAGAGCAAGAATACAAAAAAGAAATAGAAGAGTACAAAAAAGAAATCGCTCTTTTTAGGACCGAACTTGAAAAATTAAGAGAAGCGATTGACCAACTAAACGATGAAATGGGGACATTAAACACTGCGGTATCCGAGATGAGCAAGAGTCCTGTTCTTTGCCAAAAACAAGAAGGAGAAGAGCCAAGGAGAGATAAGGTGATTTTCAACGAGATTTCTTGGATGGGAGGGGCAGATTCTCCGGCAGACGAGTGGATTGAATTAAAAAATCTCTCCGGAGAAGATGTAGATTTGTCCGGCTGGCAGATTTACAACAAAGACAAGAAAATTAGAATAGTTTTCCCCGAGGAAACCGGCATCCTTAAAAACGGGTTCTTCCTTTTGAAGAGGTCGGACAATTCCCTGCTTGACGAAATAAAGCCGGATTTTATCTACAGGGGGGCCCTGAAAAACGAGAATGAAGCCCTCTATCTTTTTAACAAAAACTGCCAACTGGAAGACGAGGTTTTTGCCAGTTCAACCTGGCCGGCCGGGGACAATTTAACAAAAAGGACAATGGAGAGAAAACCAGACCTTAACTGGCAGACAAGTAAAGCCCCTGGAGGTACGCCAAAGGCAGAGAATAGTTCCAGCTATAGGCCGCAAAAGCCGGCAAGCGGAAAAGCAGGCGGCGGCGTTGGTGGTTCTTTTAGCCCTCCCTCTAAACAGGAGGAGTTTAAGCCCCAGATTAGCCTTGCTTGCCCCCAAAGATTTCCAGTTGATAAGGAGATTGAGATTTCCCTGTCTGTGTCAAATCTTGAAAGTGCTGCCTACGATGTAAAAATTTCAATAGAAAGCGAAAAGAACAAAACCCTTTCCGAGATTTATGACCCGAAATCAGGCAGGTGGCAGTCGTCTTATAAATACATCTCTCGTCTTTTTTCCGATTCTTCCTTCTTGGGCAAATTTCAGTTGAGGATTAAAGAGAGCAAAAGGGATTTTAGGGGCAGGGCAAAAATTGTCGCTAAAATAAGAGAGAGCGAAAAGAAACAATTGACTGGCAAGGCAGAGAAGGAGATTGTAATAGAATCGCCCGAGGGAGAAACGCCGACCTCAAGCGATAAGACCTCTAACAGCAACTCCGGATGTATAAACCTCAATACCGCCCCTAAAGAGGACCTGATAAAAATAAAATGGATAGGAGAAAAAACCGCTGAGCAGATTATTCAGGAAAGAGAGAA
>CAZPZY010000092.1:0-2157 GCA_964591195.1 uncultured Candidatus Saccharibacteria bacterium | reverse complement strand
AGAGAAGAAATGGAAAAAGAGGAGGAAAAAATTATCCAAGAGGCAAAGAAAAAGGCAAGAGAAATCATCCAGGAAAATAAAAGGGTTACCGAAAAGGAAAGAGAGGAAATGGTTGAAAAAATAGAAAAAGAAACAAGGGCGATTCTCAAAAGGGCAAGGGAAAGGGCAAGAATAGAAGCGGAAAAAATTAAAAAAGAACAAAAAGAAGAGATACTGAAAAAGACAAAAGAAATCCTCAAAGAAATCTTGTCAAAAAGTTTTACCAACCAGATGCATAGAAACCTTGTTAAAGAAATAATTGAAAAACTTAAAAGAACTGATTTCAGCAAGGTTGAAAAAAAAGGAATTGGTCTTGTCAGGGTAGTCAGCGCCCAGCCCCTGGAAAAAGAAGAGAAAAAAGAAATATCGGATTTGCTTTTTGAAAAATTAAAAAATCCCGCTATAAAAACCGAGGTCAATCCTAATCTTATCGCCGGGATAAAACTGATAATGGGAGAATTCTTAATTGACGAAAGTTTAGCGTCAAAAATTGAAAAAGCGGTATGAAAAGAAAAGGGTTAAAAATTGAAGAAAGGGGAAGGGTAACCGCTGTATCCAATCCCTTGATTAAAATTGAAGGGTTACCCTTGGCAAAGGCAGGAGAGATATTGGAAATTGGAGGCAAAAAAGCAATGGTTTTCCAGTTTGGCAGAGAATTTAATAAGGACTACCTCATTTATCAAGATATTGTCTATGCACTTTTACTTGAGAAAGAAGAAGAGGTAAAGGCAGGAGAAGAGGTAAGGCCGCTAAGTGACATCTTCAGGGTGCCGGTAGGCAAAGAACTCTTAGGCAGGGTTCTTAATCCCTTGGGCAAAGATATTGAGACAGGAGCTGAAATAGAAACAAAGGAGAAAAGAAAAATTGAGAAAAAGCCCCCGGAGGTAATGGAAAGGGAAAGAATCCAAAAACCCTTAGAAACAGGCATCAAGGTCATTGACGCTCTTTTTCCTATAGGCAGGGGCCAGAGGGAACTGATTGTTGGCGACAGAAAAACCGGAAAAACCAGTTTGGCTTTAGATGCCATCTTAAACCAAAAGGATGTCATTTGCTTTTATGTTTCAATCGGTCAGAAAAAGCCCGAAATTTTAGAAATTCTAAATACCCTAATTAAACGCAACGTCTTGGGGCACACCGTAGTGGTTGCCGCCTTTTCCTCTGATTCCCCTGTTCTTCAATACCTAGCGCCATTTTCGGCAATGACAATGGCAGAATGGTTCAGGGACCATGGAGAAGATGTTTTGATTGTTTTTGATGACCTGACAAAACATGCCTGGGCATGGAGACAACTCTGTCTTCTGGCTGGAAGACCGCCAGGCAGGGAGGCATATCCGGGAGACATTTTCTACCTCCACGCCCGCCTTCTGGAAAGAGCAGCCAAAATGGACAAAGAAGGTGGAGGCGGCTCAATTACCGCCCTGCCTATCTGCCAAACAAAAGGAGGAGATATCTCCGAATACATCCCCACCAATCTCATTTCTATCACTGACGGGCAGTTGTATTTGGAAACCAACCTCTTTCAGAAGGGAATGAGGCCTGCTGTTAATATCGGCCTTTCTGTATCCAGGATCGGCTCCCAGGCGCAGAGAAACTACCTTAAAGAAGTAGTTTCTGGATTGAAGTTGATTTTGTCCCAGCACCAGGAACTGAAGCGGCTGGTTCAGTTAGAGACAAAAATTTCGCCGGAGGCGCAAAAAAACTACAAAAGAGGAGAAATTCTCTTGGAGATTTTCAAACAGGAAAAACACAAAAGCGTAGACACAATAGATCAAGCGCTGATTTATTACGCGGTGCTGAATGGATTTTTGGACAACCTAAAAATAGAAAAGGTTAAGGAATTTGAGGAAAAATTTTACCAGTCAATTGACTACATCCATCCTGAGATTAAAAAAGAAGTTCAGGAAAAGGGATGGAATGACAAGATAAAAGAAAAGATAAAGAATATAATTGAAAAATTCAGCAAAGAATTTTTCGCTTAAATTGTAATTGCTAACCGCTTTGGTAACAAGCTTGCTGAGGCATCTTGCCTCGGGGAGCACGAAGTCGCCGTAAGTGGTAGAAAAAAATTTATTCCCAGGCGCTTCTATATCTCGCCGAGCCGTCCATACCTTTTCTGAA
>CAZPZY010000091.1:0-2231 GCA_964591195.1 uncultured Candidatus Saccharibacteria bacterium | reverse complement strand
CCGAGTTGTCTTATAAGCCCGAATTTGGAGCAAGAGAAATGAGAAGAGTAATTCAAAAGAATGTGGAGAACCCCTTGGCTTCTGCTCTGCTCTCTGGCAAACTAAAGGAAGGGGATAAAGTGGAGATAGACCCCAAAGATTTTAGTTTAAGGATATTTTAGAAAGTTTTTCGTTGTTGATAATTATTGATTGACAAGAAGAGGAAGGTGGAGATATAATAGTTTGGAGTTCCAAATTAAAAATTATGATTAAAAAAGGCAATCTATATTTTCCGGGAAAAGAATTTAAGAAAAAGGCGCTGGTGAAAAGCGCTGCCATCTATAAGGAAGCGGCAAGAAATCCTATTAGGTTTTGGGAAAAACTGGCAAGGGGACTTTTTTGGTACAAAAAATGGAAAAAGGTATTTTCTCATCAGCCTCCCTATTTTAAATGGTTTGTTGGTGGCAAGATAAATATCACCACAGACATTTTTGAAGAAAACCGAGCCGGCTGGGAAAATGTTAAAAACAGGGTTGCCCTTATCTGGGAGCCCGAGGCCTTGGAAGAGAGGGAGAGGGTTTTCACCTATTATCAACTTTTAAGGGAAGTCAATCGTTTTGCCAACGCTCTCTTGAAACTGGGAGTAAAAAAGGGAGACAAGGTGGGAATCTATCTGCCAATGATTCCCGAGGTTATTGTTTCAATGTTGGCTTGCGCTAGAATTGGAGCAGTTCATTCGGTGGTCTTTTCCGCCTTTTCTCCTAATGCCTTAAGGATAAGATTGCAGGACACAGAAGCAAAGGTGTTGATTACAGCCGACGGATACTACAGAAGGGGGAAAATTATTAATCTTAAAAAGCAGGCTGATGAAGGTGTAAAGGGAACGAGGGTGAGAAAGATGGTAGTGGTAAAAAGAGCGGCAAATGAGGTGGAGATGAAAAAGGGACGGGACCTGTGGTGGTCTGACATAATTGAGAAAGAGAGCGAGAAGATGCAGCCAAGGATAATGGATGCCGAGGATGTTCTTTTCATATTATATACCAGCGGAAGCACAGGCAAGCCCAAAGGCACCGTTCATGTCTGCGGTGGTTATACGGTTCAGGCATACTGGACGACAAGGTGGATTTTTGACCTCAAGATGGATGATATTTTTTGGTCAACGGCAGATATTGGCTGGATTACCGGGCATACCTATTCATGCTATGGTCCTTTATTAAATGGGGCAACTTTTATTATGTTTGAAGGAGCGCCGGACTGGCCTACTCCAGATCGCTGGGCTCAAATTATTGAGAAATATGGAGTAACCACCTTTTATACCGCTCCCACGGCAGTCAGAATGTTTGAAAAATACGGCAAGAAATACCTGAAAAAACACAAACTGGATACCCTACAAATTCTGGCATCAGTGGGAGAGCCAATTGATACAGCGGCTTGGCATTGGTATTTCAAAAATGTAGGGAAAGAAAGATGTCCACTTCTTGATACCTGGTGGCAAACAGAGACGGGAGGAATTTTAATAACCTCGCTGCCGGGAATAGGTCCTTTTAAGCCCACCTTTACAGGTCTGCCATTTCCGGGTACGAGATTTGATATTTTAGATGGGAAAGGAAGATCCTGCCCTCCGGGAAAACAGGGAAGTTTGGTGCTTTTACCTCCTTTTGCTCCGGGTCTTTTGAGGGGTGTTTACAAGAATCCAGAAAAGTATAAAAAAACCTACTGGGCTCAATACGGAGAAAGAATTTATTTTACCTCTGACAGCGCCTACAAAGATAGAAGGGGGTTGATTAGAATTGTCGGAAGAATGGACGATGTGATTAAGGTGGCGGGGCACCGGATAACAACAGGCGAATTGGAATCAGCGGTTAATATGCATCCTGAAATTACAGAGTCAGCAGTGGTGGGCAAGAAGGATGAAATAAAAGGAGAGGTGCCTGTGGTTTTTGTCGTTTATAAGGGAAATAAGCCAAGCGAAGTGGTTAAGAAAGAGGTGGTTCTTCAGGTCAGGAAACAGATAGGTCCTATTGCCCTGCCCAAGGAGATTTATCTGGTGGATGATTTGCCGAAAACCAGGTCAGGCAAGATAATGAGGCGGATTTTGAAAAAGTTATTAACTGGAGAAAAGGACTTCGGAGATACCTCTACCCTGGCAAACCCTGAAACAATTAAAAAGATAAAGGCCGTAATTAAAAGATAACTAAAAGAACAAAATTATGGAGATATTGGTTTTTGTTGAAAATTGCACTGGGTCTAAA
>CAZPZY010000090.1:0-2285 GCA_964591195.1 uncultured Candidatus Saccharibacteria bacterium | reverse complement strand
GACAGCGAGCAAATTTCAATAAATTTCAATAAATTTCAACTATGGAAGGTAAAAGATAATTTTGAATTTTGAGATGTAATTTTGAGATTTGAGAGTTGAATTTTGAGATTGAAATATGTTTTTTCTTCCGGTTACATTTTTGATTTTTTTTCTTTTTATTCTGTTTCTGCCTGTTTTGTTTGTTTTGGCTTATTTTCACATTCTTGCCCTGGGCTTTGAGAACCTGGGAATTTCTCCTCAGGCAACCATATTCTTGCTTTTCCTTATTCTACTCGGCTCGGGTATCAACATTCCTATAGGCAGAAGAAAATGGATTTATAGGACTGAATCACGATTTTTTGGCTTATTTCAAACAAGACGCCTTGTGCAACAGGGAGTGGCTATAAACATGGGCGGAGCGGTGATTCCTGTTTTGCTTTCCTTTTATTTTTTGTTTCTTCTTCGGCAAAAGGGTTTTTCGCTCTTACCGGTTTTTCTTGTTACTCTCCTAATAATTTTCATTTCCAAATCCCTGGCAAAAATTGTCCCTGAAAGAGGAATTTCCCTTTCTCCTCTTATCCCCCCTTTGTTTTCAGCCCTTTTTGCTTTAATTTTGGCTCCAAAATATGCCGCTGCTTGTGCCTTTATTGCCGGGGTTCTGGGCACCCTGATTGGTGCTGACCTTTTGAACATAAAGAAGGCAGCAAGATATCCAGGGCTTATTTCTATCGGAGGAGCCGGGGTTTTTGACGGGATATTTTTGGTGGGAATTATTTCCTCATTATTGACTGGATTTTAGGAAAAAAATCTGGTAAAATATCGTCCAAATGCTGGAGAGAAAAAATTATATCCTTGTCTTGCTTATTCTTGTCATAGGGGGAGTTGCCATTGTTTTTAGTTGCGCTGATTACCTTAAGGTCCCTTATTTTCCTCAAAAGCCATTTAAACTGGGTCTGGACCTTCAGGGAGGGGTACACCTGGTTTATCAGGCGGATTTGTCCAAAATCTCTGACAGAGATAAAGCCGAGGTAATGAGCGGATTAAGGGATGTAATTGAGAGAAGGGTAAACACCTTTGGAGTAAGAGAGCCATTGGTTCAGGTTCAGGGAGAGCGGCTGATTGTGGAGTTGTCAGGCGACATTGACCCGGGGGAGGCAATCAAGGAAATAGGAAAAACGCCAGTTTTGGAGTTTAGGGAGCAAAAGGAAAATTTTGAGGAAATTAAAAAGAAAAACCAGCAGATTTTAGAGAAAATAAAGGAAATGGAAGACAGGGGAGAGAATGCCGACCAACTTAGAGCCCAGATTGAAGAGCCCTTTAAGCCAACCGGACTCAACGGAAGATATTTAAAAAGAGCACGTTTAGATTTTGACCCCAATACATCAGAGCCCTTTGTCTCTCTGGAGTTTAACAGTGAGGGAGCGAAGATTTTTGAAGACCTTACCGCCAAGAATGTAGGAAAAATTTTGGCGATTTATATTGATGGTATCCCTATCTCTACTCCTCGGGTTCAAGAAAAAATTTCCGGGGGAAGGGCAAGGATTACAGGCCACTTTACTGTAAAAGAGGCAAAGGAATTAGCCAGAAACCTGAGTGCCGGCGCACTGCCGGCTCCTATTCATTTGATTTCTCAAAATAGTGTTGGTCCCAGTTTGGGAAAAATTTCCCTTCAGAAATCCTTGAAGGCCGGTGCCTTTGGCATATTAGCGGTCATTTTGTTTATGATTCTTTTTTACCGCCTGCCGGGACTTATTGCCTCTGTCGCCTTAACCATCTACACGGGCATCGTTCTCTCTTTGTTTAAATTAATTCCCGTAACCTTGACCCTTGCCGGGATAGGCGGGTTTATCTTATCTGTGGGTATGGCAGTTGACGCCAATGTTCTTATTTTTGAACGATTAAGAGAAGAATTAAGACAAAGGAAGGATTTCCCCTTTGCCCTTAAAGAGGCATTTAGGCGAGCCTGGCCCTCAATTCGGGATGGAAATCTTACCACTCTTATTGTGGCTATAATTTTGTTTGAATTTGGAACCAGTTTTGTTAAGGGATTTGCCCTTACCTTGGGTTTGGGAATTTTGGTTTCAATGTTTTCCGCCATTGTTATTACCAGAAGTTTTTTGAATGTCTTTTTGGGAACAAGATTAGAAAAGGCAAGATTGCCTTGGAGGGGATAATATGATTAACTTTATTAAATACCGCAAAATTTATTTTATTTTTTCTGCTTTTTTGGTCATCGGGAGTTTGTTTTGTTTGGCTTTTTTTGGGCTAAAATTTGGCATTGACTTTACAGGAGGAACTGTTTTGGA
>CAZPZY010000089.1:0-2336 GCA_964591195.1 uncultured Candidatus Saccharibacteria bacterium | reverse complement strand
TCTTCATCCGATATTATTTTACCATCTCTTAGTCGGATAATTCTTTTGGCGTGCTCGGCTGTATATTTTTCATGGGTGACCAAAACAATGGTATGTCCCTTGTCATTTAGTTTCTGAAGCAGTTCCATTATTACCTTCCCTGATTTTGAGTCCAGGTTGCCGGTGGGCTCATCAGCAAAGATAACCGACGGGTTGTTGACCAGCGCCCTGGCAATTGCCACCCTTTGCTGCTGTCCTCCGGAAAGTTGATTGGGAAAAAAATTAATTCGTTCTGAAAGACCCACTGCCTCCAGCGCCTCTCTAACCAATTTTTCTGCCACCTCTTTTTTTAATCCACTGTATATCAGGGGCAGTCTTACATTGTCAAAGACCGTGGTTCTCGGCAGAAGATTATACTGCTGAAAAATAAAACCCATCCGCTTGTTTCTAATCCGAGCAAGTTGGTCATCACTCAGTTCATTCATACTCTTTCCCTCAAACCTATAAACCCCGGAGGTAGGTCTGTCCAAAAAAGCCAAAATATGCATCAGGGTTGACTTCCCTGAACCCGAAGGTCCCATTATGGCAACAAATTCCCCGCGACCAATAGAAAAAGACACCCCGTTGAGGGCAGGGGTCTCTACCAAACCTGATTTGTAAATTTTTTTTAGGTCCTTTGCCTCAATCATCTTTTGGGTTTTATAAAAGTAACCACCCTCTCTCCTTCTTTTAGTCCGGAGATAATTTCTATTTCTCCCTCGTTGCCGTGGATGCCGGTTTTTACCTCTCTCATCTTGAACCCTTCTCCCTCTAAAACCCTGACCATTTTTTTGCCGTCCTGACTGATAATAGCCCTAGCAGGAACAACAAGAACATTGTTTTTTTTCTGGGTGATAATGTCAATGTCAGCAGTCATTCCGGATTTTATCCGCTTGTCCAATTTGTCAAAATCAATTGTCACCTTGTAATAAACCACCCCTTGGATAATTTCTTCAGCCGGGTCAATCTTTACTACCCTGCCCAAAAAAATCTCATCGGGCAAGGCATCCAAACCAATCTCTGCCCGCTGGCCCACTTTCACCTTTCCAATATCAACCTCGGGAACCTCTACCTCAATCTGAAGACCCGAGGCACTCATCAAGGAAATTATTGGCTCTCCCAGTCCAGCCATCTCCCCCTCTTTCTTTCTTACCTGGGTAACTATGCCGGAAATAGGTGAGGTCAGTTTTGTCTTTTGCAGACGTTCTCTTGCCAGGGAAAGTTGCGCCTCGGCTTGAGCCAACTGGGATTTAATCAGGTCAATATCCTCTTTTCGAGCCGGAGATTTTATCTGAGTTAATCTGGCTCTTGCCTCCTCTACATTTCCCTGAGCAGTTTTTAGGGCATTGCGGGCATTATCTACCTGACTCTTGGCGGTATGAATACTTAATTCATTGGCTAATTTAACAGATGAGATTGCCTGTTGGGCGTTTGTTACATTTGTCAAGGCAAGGCTGATGTATCCCCGCTGAGTATCCAAGGATGCCTTATCGGTTTGGGAAACCTGGTTCTTATATACGGAAGCATCACAGGTATCGCGAATTACAGCAAGGCCCTCTGCCGCTTTCTCCAGAGCCGATTTTGCTTGAGAAAGGGCAAGGTCAATATTTTCATGGGTCGGTTCTTCTTTGGCTTTTTCCAGCAAGGACCTCATTTCTTCCATCGGTTGTTTTATCTTGGATTTTTTCGCCTCCCGAACCTTAATCCCCTCCTGGTCATTAGAGGTAAAATAGGTCCTCTGGATGAGGTCAGCAGTGTTAAAGGCATTGTAAAGTTTAAGATAGGAATCATCTAAAACATTAAGGCCGTCCTGATATGCCTGCTCTAATTTATTTTCGGCATCAGTTCTGACCTTATCTAAATTTATCTCGGCATTCCTTAAAGAGGTACGGGCGTTCTCTAAAGCAAGTTGGGCGTTTTCAAGAGCTACTTCATACACCTTTATTTCCTCCTTGCTCGCTCCTGCCAGCAACTTATTAAGTTGAACCTGGTAGGTATCCCGGCTTGCCTCCGCCTGCAAAACTTGATTTTTTAACTCCTCCTCCTCCAACTGGCAAAGAACCTCTCCCCTGTTTACCCTATCCCCTACCTCTACCATTATCTTTTTAATCCGACCCTGGATATCAAAAGCCAGATTTACTTTTTTGGCAGGAACAACCCTGCCGGTAGCAGAAACCTTCTGCACAATATCCTCTCTCTTGACCAGAACCGATTCATAAAAAGGGCCCTTTTCTCCGGCAAAATACCTGTAGAGCCCAAGCCCCAGTCCAAGGACCAAAATCAAAACAAAAACCAATTTTAATCTCATAGGTTTGCCA
>CAZPZY010000088.1:0-2345 GCA_964591195.1 uncultured Candidatus Saccharibacteria bacterium | reverse complement strand
CGCAAACCTATTCTGGGGCTCGGCTGCGATATGCTCCCCTTAGTCAAGATGCCTCAGCAAGGAAACTATCAAGAATTGTTACTGAAGCAGTTGGATAGCATACTTAAATAAAAATGGCTAAAAGATACATAGTTTTCAAAAGACAGGTGTCTGAGATTAAAGATATCGAAGAGATGGCTAAGGCGCTGGAGAAAATTGCTGCCGCTAATGTCCATTACCTAAATATCACCTCCCAAAAAATGAAGGAGTATGATAAGGAGATAAAAAGAATTCTCTGTAATGTAGGCGCAAGAACCTTGTTTCACCCTTTGTTCAGACAAAAACGGGGGAAAAAACTAAATGTGCTTTTGACAAGCGAAAAGGGTCTGTGCGGTCCTCTTTTAAATAAACTTTTGGATTTTTTTGACCTAAAAACGAAAAAAGAGGATAAGATATTGGTAATAGGGAAAAAGGGAGAAGAACTTCTAAGAGAAAGGGGTAGAAAAACTGATTATTTTTTTCCAGCCCAGAAAGAAATTCCCCAAAAAGAGGATATCAAAAGGATAGAAAAACTGATAATCTCCCAATTTTTGACAGAAAGAGTAAGCGAGGTAGTAATTTTCTACCCCTCCTTTGAGAGTTTGGCTGTTCAAAATCCCTCTGCTTTTACCCTTCTGCCCATTGAAGAAAGGAAATTCAGAGAAGAGACAGGAGAAATAAAAGAGGTTGAGGGCCTACCTATTTACGAACCGAATAGAAAGCAAATCCTTGATTATTTAATAAAGGAATACCTGGGACTGGTTTTTTATCAGGTAATTTTAGAAACAAAACTATCAGAATTGTCAGCCCGGACAGTGGCAATGGAAGAAGCAGGAGAAAACGCCCAAAAACTTATCAAACAGATTACCTTAAAGTACTTTAGAGAAAAAAGAGAGCAAACCACAAAAAGCATCAATGATCTTTACAGCCATCACAAGATTTTCCAAACAATATAAATATGTCAAAATCAAAAGGCAAAATAATTGGAGTAATGGGACCAATTGTAGAAGTTGAATTTCCCAAAGAAAATCTTCCCAAACTCCACAGCATACTACAGATTAAAAATCACAAGACCCTGCTGGAGGTGGAAGAGTACAGCAGCCCAACAACCTGCCGCTGTCTGGCTTTTGATCTGACCGAAGGTATCCAGCGCAACGCTATCTGCGAAGATACGGGTAATACTGTTACTGTTCCCCAAGAGGTAGAGAAATTGCTGGGCAGGGTCTTAAATGTTTTTGGGGATCCTATTGACAAAAAAAGACCCATAGAGAGCAAATCCCGCTTATCCATCTTTGCCCCTCCCCCCTCTCTAAACCAACAAAGGTCAGAAATTGAAATATTGGAAACAGGAATTAAAGTTATTGACCTTCTAACTCCATTTTTGAAGGGAGGAAAAATCGGCCTCTTCGGGGGAGCCGGGGTCGGAAAAACCGTTCTCTTAACAGAATTTATCCATAACTTCATTTTTAGCCAAAAAGGTGTCTCTATCTTTGCTGGAGTGGGAGAAAGAACCCGAGAGGCACAGGAGCTGTATGAGCAACTCCTAAAGCAGGATGTCTTAAAAAACACTATCTTGGTTTTGGGCGAAATGGGAGAAAGCCCGGGGGTAAGGTTTAGGACTGCCTTTTCAGCCGTCCGACTGGCAGAAATAATAAGAGACAAAGGTAAACAGGTAATGCTGTTTATAGACAACATCTACCGCTTCTTAATGGCAGGAATGGAACAATCAGCAATGCTAGGAAGTATGCCTTCAGAACTGGGATATCAGGCAACACTAGCCACAGATATAGGAGAACTTCAAGACAGAATCACATCTACCCACAAGGGCTCCATTACCTCTGTTCAGGCAATCTATGTCCCGGCCGATGACTTTACCGACCCCGCTATTGTTGCCACATTCCCCCATTTGGACTCCATCGTCATTCTCTCCCGAGAGGAAGCGGCAAAAGGCAATTACCCGGCTATAGATGTCTTGGCTTCCAGTTCCTCTGCCTTAGACCCAGATATTGTGGGCAAAAGACACTACGATATCGCCTCAGAGGTCAAAACATACTTCCAAAAATATAAAGACCTCCAACATATTATTTCAATATTGGGAATAGAAGAATTATCCCTTGAAGACCGACTAATCGCAAAACGGGCTGAGCGCCTAAGGAGGTTTCTCACCCAACCTCTGTTCAGCGCCGAGGGATTCGCCAAGGAAAAAGGAGTATATGTTCCCTTGGAAAAAACCCTAGAGGGCTGTGAAAAAATTCTAAAAGGCGAATTTGACCAGAAAGACCTATCAGAACTATATATGAAAGGGGCAATTTAATTGGCAGGTTATA
>CAZPZY010000087.1:0-2353 GCA_964591195.1 uncultured Candidatus Saccharibacteria bacterium | reverse complement strand
ATTATGTCTTTTTTTTCTGCCCAGCCCCGGCGGGCTTGAGCAATTCCGTACTCTATATAACGCATCTGGTCTTTATGGTGGGCATCAGTATTAATTACCATTTTTACACCCAGTTCCTTTGCCAGTTTGATATACCGATCCGACAAATCTAATCTTTCTGGATATGAATTTATTTCCAAAATGGTATTGGTCTGTTTTGCCGCTCTTAAAATCTTTCCTATGTCCAACAAATAACTCTCTCTTTTTTTGATTACTCTTCCTGTGGGATGGGCAATAATATCCACATGGGGATTTTTCATTGCCAAAATAAGCCGTTCTGTCATTTTCTTTTTTGCCATCTTGAAATTGGAATGAATTCCGGCAATCACAAAGTCCAATTTTTTAAGAGTTTTGTCGTTGATGTCAAGCCGGCCGTCATTTAATATGTTGGCTTCGCAGCCCTTCAATATCCGAAATTTTATCTTCTGCCTCTTAAATTCTGAATTTATCTTGTCTATTTTTTTGTTCCTTTGTTCCAACTGCTTCTCATTCAGCCCGTGTTCAATTTTCAAAAACTTTGTGTGTGAAGCAATGCCCAAATACTCATAACCCATTTCTTGGGCTCTTTCTGCCATCTCTTCAATTGTATTGGCTCCGCCGTCCCATTTCCCTTGCCATTTTATATGGCAATGAAGGTCTCCCCTAATGTCGTTGTAGTTGATAATTTGAGGGAGTTTATGACTCAGCGCCTTTTCAATCTCTCCTCTGTTTTCCCTAAGTTCCGGAGGAATCCAATCCATTCCCAATTTCTCATAAATTTCTTTTTCCTCTCTCCCGGCAATCATTTTATTCCCCTGAAACAAGCCATATTCTGAAAGTTTCATTTTCTTTGAGATGGCAATTTTTCGAAGGACAATATTGTGCTCTTTTGAACCAGTAAAATACTGAAGCCCTGCTCCGTAGGAGGAGCGAGGCAAAACCCGGAGGTCAACATCAAATCCCTGCTTTAATCTTATCGACGACTTGGTAGGTCCTCTGCCCCAGATTTTGACAACCCCGGGAAGAGAGACAAATCGTTCCATTATCTTTTCCGGAGTTCTTGATACAACCAAAAAATCAACATCACCGATGGTTTCCTTTCTCCGCCTTAATGAACCAGCAATGTCAATTTTTTCTACCTCTCTCATTTTGCTAAATTTCTCTTTTACCTCTTGAGCCCAAGGCAGAATTTCTCCAAGCAAAAACCTCCCTTTACTTCTTTTTACAAATTCAAGCCCCTCAAGAATGTTCTTTTCCGTCTTTTCTCCAAAGCCAAAAATAGGCGCAATTTTATGGGCTCTTGCCGCTTTTTCCAAATCTTTCAGATTCCTCACTCCCAACTTCTCATACAATATCTTCGCTTTCCTTGGACCCATTCCCTCTATTTGTACCAATTCTTCCAAATCGCAGGGCAGTTTCTTCTTCAGTTCATCATAGTATTTAATCCTCCCTGTTTTCAAATACTCCTCAATTTTCAAAGCAATGCTCTCCCCCACTCCGGGAATATCTTCCAGCGCCTTTATCCCTCCCTTTTCATAAATTTCTTTCACATCGTCTTTCAGGTTCTGGAGGGTAATGGCTGCCTTTCTATAAGCAAACGGCTTGAAAGAAACATTTTCCGCTTTTAGAAAATCGGCGATTTCAAAAAAAATTTTTGCCAGTTCTTTATTTACCTGCATACAAAAAGTTTCTTCTTAAGGCAAAGATTGCCAGGGAGCCGATTAAGCCAAAAATCCCAGCCAGGAGAAAAACCAAATTAAATCCAAAGTTCACTGCCAGGGCTCCTCCAATTGCTGCGGTAAGTCCTGTTGCTATACCAACAGCACTTGCATCTATACCCCACTCAGTTGCTTTTTCCTTGTGGTCAATATGGGTGGTAAAAACAGACATATAACCGGCATAAGCGGTGGCAATGGATATTCCCTGTATTGCCTGGAGCACATAAACCTGCCATGGAAATCGGCAAAAGATATAGCCAAAGGGAACAAAAGACCAGACAAGAAATCCCAGAAACATCGCCCAAAACTCGTCACCTTCTCCCTCTTTTCTGTCTAAATAAACAGCAACAGGGACCCGAACCAAGGAAAACAAAAGCAGATAAATTGCCTGAGCAAGCCCGGCTGTAAAACTCGTGCCTCCAACAATCCGCTCAATAATAAAAATAGCAAAAATTGGAGATATCAAGCCAAAAGCCCCTTCCACTATAAGGTCGCCAAGAATAAGATACCTGATAATACGATTAACCCTAATGTCAACTGAACCAATCTTCATTTTTCAAAATGACATCTCAAAATTCAAATCTCAAATCTCAAAATTACATCTCAAAATTCAAAAT
>CAZPZY010000086.1:0-2373 GCA_964591195.1 uncultured Candidatus Saccharibacteria bacterium | reverse complement strand
AAATGAAATTCATTTTGGGTCTAAAAATGAAGATGAGTCAGATTTTTGACGAAGAAGGAAGAGTTATTCCGGTTACCTTAGTCAAAGCCGGTCCTTGTAAGGTAACCCAGATTAAGAAAAAAGAAAAAGACGGCTACGAGGCAGTGCAGGTGGAATTTGTTGGACTCAAACCTAAGGTTCTGAAAGAATTTAGAGGCAAGGACCTAAACATCAAAAATTATCAGCCCCAACAAGAAATTGATGTGTCAGTCTTTAAGGAAGGCGACAAAATTCTGGTTTCCGGGACATCCAAAGGAAAGGGCTTTGCTGGAGCAGTAAAACGTTGGGGATTTGCCGGGAAAAATACAAGCCACGGGACAAAACACGAGGTAAGAACCCTGGGTTCAGTGGGAGCAATGACTCCTTCACGGGTTATAAAAGGAAAAAAAATGCCGGGAAGAATGGGAGGAAAAAGAATAACCGTCAAGGGGTTAAAAATAGTTAGAGTTGATAAAGAAAAGAATATCTTGGCAATAAAAGGAGCAGTGCCCGGCAAGCCGGGAACATTGCTGGAAATCAAAGGTTTATGAAAATTCCTGCCTACAACCAGAACGGAGAAAAGATAGAGGAAATTGAACTACCGGATGAAATCTTTAATGTAAGATTTAATCCTGATTTGGTTCATCAGGTGGTTGTTTCCCAAATGGCAAACAGACGCAAGGTAATTGCCCATACCAAGGATAGGGGAGAGGTTTCAGGAGGAGGCAGAAAGCCCTGGAGGCAAAAGGGACTGGGACGAGCAAGACATGGGTCAATCCGTTCTCCCCTTTGGCGACATGGAGGAATAACCTTCGGTCCAAGAAAAGAGAAGGTGTTTAAGAAAAAAATTCCCAAGAAGATGAAGAGAAAAGCCCTTTTTATGGTCTTAAGCGAAAAAGCAAGGAATAATTGCTTGATTTTATTGGACAAGCTAAATATTAAAGAGCCCAAGACAAAATTAGCCAGAGAGGTCTTAAAAAAACTTTCCATAAACAACCAAAGTGCCTTGGTCGCTCTGCCTTCTGTAGACAGAAATTTGATTTTATCTTTAAATAATCTACCAAATGTCCAAAGCATTCAGGCAAAAGATATAACTGCACTTGATTTGCTTTCTTTCAAATATCTGATTATGTTAAAAGATTCAATAAAGGTGATAAAAGAAACATTCCTTTAATTTTTTAGATCTATTATTATATTATGGGATTAAAAGATATTTTCAGAAAGAAAAAAGAGGAGAAAAAGAAAGAAAGGAAAGGAAAGAAAGAAGAGAAAGAAAGGAAAGGAAAGAAAGGAAAGGAAGGAAAGAAAATAAAGGAAAGTCGTGTTTATTCTCAGTGGGGTGTCTTGCGCTTTCCCCATATTTCAGAAAAGGCAACAAAATTAGCCAAAGAAAACCAATATGTTTTTAATGTTTACAAACAAGCAAACAAAACTGAAATTAAAAAGGCAATTGAGGGACTTTACGGAGTAGATGTGTTATCAGTCAAAGTTATCAATATCCCTAAACGCAGAAGAAGATTGGGTAGAATCACCGGATGGAAAAAGGGATATAAAAAAGCAATTGTCAAAATAAAGAAGGGTCAAAAAATTGAGATAATACCAAGGTAAAATGAAAAAAACAAAGAAAAAAGAGAGTCAAGAAATATTAACGAAAAAAGAGCCGGAGAAAAAATTAATTGTAGCACTGAAAGAAAAAGGAGGAAGAAATTCTTCTGGTAGAATTACTGTCCGCCACCGGGGAGGAAGGGTAAAGCGATTTTACCGAATAGTTGATTTTGGGGAAGAAAAAATGGGAATCCCAGGCAAGGTTATCGCTCTGGAATATGACCCTAACCGAACCGCTTATTTAGCCCTTGTTGAATACAAGGATGGTGAAAAAAGATATGTCTTGGCGCCTTATCAAATTAAGATAGGAGATGAGATTATCTGTGACGAAAAGGCAGAGATAAAGATAGGCAACCGAATGCGCCTGAAAAATATACACATAGGAACCGAGGTTTTTAACATTGAATTAGAACCGAAAAAGGGAGGAAAACTTGTAAGGTCGGCTGGTACTGCTGCCCGGGTTTTAGCCCATGAGGACGGCTTTTCCCATCTGGTGATGCCTTCCAAAGAAATAAGGAAGTTTTCTTGGGATTGCTTTGCCACCGTGGGACAGGTTTCTCATCCGGAAAAGCGGTTTGAGAAAATTGGCAAGGCAGGCAGCAGACGGCTGAAGGGATGGAAGCCAGTGGTCAGAGGAATTGCAATGAATCCTTGCGACCATCCGCACGGTGGAGGCCATGGAAGAGCAAAGGGAATGCCGCCAAAAAGCATTTGGGGCAAACCAACCCGAGGAATAAAGACAAGGAAAAG
>CAZPZY010000085.1:0-2378 GCA_964591195.1 uncultured Candidatus Saccharibacteria bacterium | reverse complement strand
AGAAATCTCCTTTAGGTGACCAAGATATCCGGAATGTCGGTAATATTTTTTTTGCTCAATTTTTTTTCCTGTCAGTTTGATTTTCTCCACATTCTTCACATGAACAAAATCTCCCCGGTCCTGATTTGGAACAAAATCCGGTTTATGCTTGCCCATCAGCAAAACAGCAATCTGGCTCGCCACCCTACCCAAGGGCTTTCCCTTTACATCAATTGTATGTATCTCACGCTCCATAGACCTATTTTACCATTTCTACTAAAGCCATTTTTGCGCCATCATTCTTTCTTGACCCTATCTTCCTTATCCTTGTATAGCCCCCCTTTCTTTCTTTATATCTTTTTCCAATTTCTCCAACCAATTTTTTCACTACATCTTTTGAGAAATGGCGAAGTAACAATCGCTGAGAAGACAAATCGCCCCTTTTGGCTATACTGATTTGTTTTTCAACAAACCTGGCAACCTCCTTGGCTTTGGCTTCTGTTGTTTTAATCTTTTCTTTCAAAAAAAGGGCCCGGGCTAAACTCCTTAAAAGAGCTTTCCTCTGGCCCTCTTTTCTACTAAGTTTTCTTCCCTTTACCCTTTTCCTCATAAAAAGTAGAAAAATGTTTAACCAAAATTTCAGATGCCTGAGAAAATGCCTCTTGAGGAGTAATAGTACCGTCGGTTTCAATGTCTAAAAAAAGCCGGTCAAAGTCGGTCCTCTTTCCTACCCTCATATTTTCAACCCTAAAACTGACATTTCTTATGGGAGTGAAAATCGCGTCTATAGGAATTACCCCGATTTCTAATTTCTCCTTCTTTCTCATTTCTACCGGTTCATATCCCACCCCGCGTTCTATCTGAATTTCCATTTCCAATTCCTTTTTTTTGTCTGTAATGGTGCAAATTTTGGCTGTCTTATTAACCAACTCTACCTGTGAGGGAAGTTGAAAATCCGAACCCTTTACCTCTCTTGCTCCCTTAACCTTTAGGGTTCCTTTCTGGGGCTCCCGGCTGCTCATCTTAAACCTTAATTTCTTTAGGTTGAGAATGATATTGATAACATCTTCCAACACGCCAGGTATTGTTGAAACCTCATGACTAACTCCTCTAATTTTTACCTGGGTTACAGCCGCTCCCTCCAAAGAAGAAATTAAAACCCTTCTTAAACTATTCCCGATGGTCACTCCGTAGCCGGGATAAAGACCCTCAATTTCAAAGACCGCTCTATTCTTTTTACTTTCAACAATTTTTGGTGCCGAAGGTAATGGAATCATATATATATTTTTTTATCTTGAATAATACTCAAATATGGCTAATGTCTCCACCGGAGCATTAATCTCTTCCAATGTTGGCTCTCCAATCACCTTTCCCGACAATTTATCAATATCTAATTTAAGCCATTTAGGGACCTTTTGCTTTTTTAACACATTTTTTATATTTTGAAAAGGGGGTGTCTTGGCTAAATTCGGTTTTAGAGAAACCTCCTGACCCAGTTTTACCAAAAACGAAGGTACATTGATAGGTTTTTTATCCACCAAAAAAAAGCCATGAGAAACCATCTGCCGCGCCTGAGAGCGAGAAGGAGCAAATCCTAACCTGAAAACAACATTATCCAATCGGCTCTCTAATTTCTTAAACAATAAAACCACGGGATTCCCTCCTTTTTCTTTCTGGGCAAGAGCCTCGGTCACGTATCTCTTTAATGTCTTTTCTCTCAACTGATATAGATTCTTTAGTTTTTGTTTTTCTTTCAATTCCATAGCGTATTCAGAAAAAGACCTCCTTGTCCTCTTTGCTTTTGCGCCTGGAGGATAGGGTCTCTTGACCAATGCGCACTTTGAAGAAAAACACCTTTCTCCCTTAAGAAATAGTTTTGTTCCCAGACGGCGACAAATTTTACATTTAGATTTAGAACTAACCATATATTTTAATTATTTTAATTAAACCCTTCTGGCTTTCCTAGGTCGGCAGCCATTATGAGGAATGGGAGTAACGTCCTTGATGGAAGAAATAGTCAATCCCCTTGCCGCCAAACTCCTAATCGCTGATTCCCTGCCCGAACCAATTCCCTTTACCAAAATGCTGATTTTTTCAATGCCCATTTTTTTTATTGCCTCAGCCATTACCTCCGCTGTTTTAGAAGCGGCGAAGGGAGTTCCCTTTTTTGTTCCCTTAAATCCCAAACTGCCAGCAGATGTCCAAAATAAAACATTACCCTGAGGATCTGTAAGAGAGATAATCGTATTGTTGTAGGAAGAAAAAATATATAGTTTTCCCTCTTTTATTTTTTGGGATGACTTCAGTCTTGTTTTTCTCTCTATCTTGGCTTCTATTGTTTCTCTCTCTCTTATCAAATCCTCTTTTGTTTTGCTGATAATTCTTTTTTTTCCCATAAT
>CAZPZY010000084.1:0-2416 GCA_964591195.1 uncultured Candidatus Saccharibacteria bacterium | reverse complement strand
TGACCCAATACCTCAAAAACCGCCAGCAAGACATCTGTATTTATATTTCTTTTACTTCCTCCCCCAATTTCCTCACCATTTAGCACCAGGTCATACTGATAGGATAAAATCTTCTCAGGGTGGGTCTTCATCTCCCTGAGACACTCATCAAGGGTTTTTCCTTCATTCTCTAATGAACTAAAATTTGGCTGGGTAAATGGATGGTGATTTGCCTTCCAGCGTTTTTCCTTCTTTGCCCACTCAAACATAGGAAAATCAACAATGAAGCAAAATGCTAGTTCGTTTGGGTCGGATTTATTCTTCCGAAGGTCAGGCCTGTCGGTCTGATGCCTTTCCATCGCTTTCTTATACTCAATCCGCGGAAAGGGAGTTTCAGTGATTTTTTTCTCCGGAAATAACCCCTTAACCAAGTTGACAATCAATTTTTCAATAAGTTCTAAAACATCTTCTCTTTCAACAAATGACATCTCTATATCCAACTGGGTATGCTCTGGCTGGCGGTCAGCCCTTGGGTCCTCATCCCGAAGACATCTGGCAATTTGAAAATACTTTTCAATTCCGGAAACCATTAAAAGTTGCTTGTATTGCTGAGGGCTTTGGGGCAAGGCATAAAATTTTTTTGGATATAATCTTGATGGCACCAAAAAATCCCTTGCGCCCTCAGGGGTTGACCTGGTTAAAATAGGCGTTTCCACCTCAATAAATCCCCTCTTCTGTAAAAAATCCCTCATAAAGTGGACCACTTCCGCTCTTTTTTCAAGGTTTTTAATCAATCTTTTTCTTCTTAGGTCTAAATATCTGTATTTCAATCTTATCTCTTCCTTAATCTCGTACCCCGAGGTATTAACAGGAAAGGGCAGGGTTTTTGCCCTTGATAAAATTCTAAGAGATTCTGCTTGAATTTCTATATTTCCTGTCTCAATCTTCTCATTTTCCATACCCTGAGGCCTTTTCTTTACCTCTCCCTTCACCTCCACTACCCACTCAGGCCTTATCTCTTTTGCCAATCCAAAAACCCCTGGATTTAATTTTGAATCAAAAACAACCTGAACCAAGCCGCTTCTGTCCCTTATGTCAAAAAAAATAAGTTTTCCGTGAGACCTTATCTTGTCAACCCATCCGCAAACCTTAACCTTCTCTCCTAAATATTTGCTTGTTTCAATGTTAATGGTTCGCTTCATATTGGTTAGTTCAAATATTTTCTCACAATGCCCACTATCTCCGGGGGAGTAATATTTGTTTTGATTATATAGGCATTTGCCCCAAGTTCCTCTCCCCTCTGCTCTGTCTCAACATCTTTATAATTGGTCAAAATAACAACGGGAATATCCCTTGTTTCTCGCCAACTTTTTATCTCCCTTAAAATCTCTATCCCATTTACATCGGGTAGAATTAAATCAAGCAGGATAAGATCTGGCCTTGCCTTCTCCTGATGTTTTATTTTTCTTAACTCCGACAAGGCCTCCTTGCCACTTGTCAGCGACTTGATTTCAAAACCTGCTTTGCCTAAAACCTTCTCGTAGATATCAATAGCGGGTATTTCGTCTTCAACGAGAAGGATTTTTTTAGTCATTACCCTATCTTACCACTTTTTTATCTCTTCTGCCAGGTTGTAAATATCCCCTGCTCCCATTATTATCACTACCTTACCCCTGTTTAATTTCTCCTTCAGAAATGGCAGGATGTCCTTTCTTTTAATGTAAATTACTCCTTCCCTATTCACCGCTTTAACCAACCTCTTTGAGGAAACCGCCCTATTGATTTTTCTGTCTTCTCTGCCAGGCACATCATAAATATCAGTAATGAATAATCTATCCGCGGGTGCCTCTCTTAAACTCCTAACAAAATCATCCCACAAATAATAGGTCCTCTGGTATTGATGGGGCTGAAAAAAACACCAGATTTCTTTATTTCCAAATTTCTCCCTTGCCGCCCTTAGGGTGGCTAAAACCTCGCTCGGATGATGGGCATAGTCGGAAACCAAAACGAAAGGACTTTCCTTCAAAATCTCAAATCTTCTCCATGAACCATTGTATTCTGCCAGTGCCTCAAAGCAGGTCTTGTCCGAAACTCCTAAAAGACGAGCGGCGGTTAGAGCCGCCAGAGCATTAAGAATATTATGCCTGCCCGGAATTTTCAAGACCTTCCTAATCCTCTGAATATCCCTTTTCTGCCTTGAGGAAAAGTATTGAACCTTGGACCTCAAATTCTGATCTCTAAATAACCTATTGTCTTTATTGACAACCAACCAACCGTTGGCAGGCAGATGCCCGACAAATTTTTCAAAAGACAGAATTAGATTTTCAAAACTTCTAAAATAGTCAAGGTGGTCCTTGTCAATATTGGTAAGAACAATCATCTTGGGCCAATAATTAAGAAAGGAGTCCTTGTATTCATCTGCCTCAATAACCAGATA
>CAZPZY010000083.1:0-2428 GCA_964591195.1 uncultured Candidatus Saccharibacteria bacterium | reverse complement strand
CGTTTTGGTGCGGAAATCCCGAGTGCGAGGAAAAGATAAAAAGGGAGACAAAAGCTACCATAAGGGTATTGCCTGACAAGGCGCCTGAAGAGAAAGGCAGATGTATCTATTGTCAAAAACTGGCAAAAAGAAGATGGCTTTTCGCCCAAGCATACTGAATAGACCTTTTTTGTTTGACAAACCTTCCCTTTGGTTTTACAATTTAACAATACCTAATCTTTTTAGGAAAAAGGAAGGAGGAGAAATAAACAAAAACATATGAAGGCGAAAATCAAATCTCTTTTCCTCACTGGTTTCCCAATCGCCTTAACTGCTTTTCTTCTTGTTGTTGTCTTTACCTGGGCTTGGGTTGAACCAACCCAAGCACCACCAAACGGAAATGTGCCGGCACCAATCAATGTGGGTCCAACTGGTCAAGCCAAAAGGGGAAATATGATGTTAAATACTGATGGCCTTTTGGAGTACGGTCTCTTAATTCCTTACGGCAAGGTCGGCATTGGGACAACAACCCCAGCAGCAAAACTTGATGTAGCAGGTAACACCAAGATTGAAGGTAATTTGGAGGTGAGCGGAGAGATAAAGAGTCCCCTTAAGATAGCGAATGGGACTGGTCAATATTTAAAACTGCCCAATCTTACTACTGCTGAGCGAGACGCTCTTACTCCTGAATACGGAATGATGATTTACAATACTGACAGCAAGAGGGTGGAAATTTATATTCCCGAGGGTTGGAGCCGACTGGAGGGAGGCCTTCTTCTCGGAGAACCATGTGATACCGCTTCTGATTGTGCTTCTGGATACTGCGTGGACGGTGTTTGCTGCGATTCTGCTTGCAATGACAAGGTTTGCCAGAGATGTGATACTTATTCTGTTAATGGAGCAGGTCACTGCGGCTATGTGAGCTCTTCCTCTGAAGATCCAGATAATGAATGTACAGCTTCAGGTTGTACAAATACTGGTTTTTGTAGCGGTTCAGGATATAGTTGTGGAGTTCCTGCCTCAGGAACAGACCCAAATAATGCATGTGGTGGCTCATCTTGTTGTGGCTATTGTGATGGTGCTGGAGGGTGTGCTTATGTGGCACAGGGCTCAACCTGTTCTTCTCCTGGTGATCCCTGCACAGCAACCCATTATAGATGTGATGGAAGTGGTTCTTGCTCTAAGCCAACATATAACGCTTGGATTGGGTGTGTAGGTAATAGCGATACCCAAAGCTGCACCAGCCGATGCAGTGCAGCCGGTTATGCTGGATGTAATTTAATGTGTGCAGGTGACAACGTAAATTGTGATCGGATACCTTGCTATGACTCGGTAAAAAGTTGCTCATACTCGTGCAAGGAAGCTTACGAGGCTCTTGGCTTCTGGGTACAATGCGACTGCTATTGTTGGGACTATGTCTACGACTCTCCCCACCTTTACTCCTTCAACGGCTCCGATTATGAGTTCGTTGCTGATTTCGGTGCTTTAGGCAAGGAAAATGAAAAAACCTACTTTACAGAAGTCCCGAGAGAAAAGATAAAAGAAGTAGAAGGAAAATATAAGTTTAAGATAAAAGGAGATGAGAAGGAAATAGCCTATCTGGATAAAATCTATCTGAAAATTACAGACACAAACCAGAATGATGTAGTAATAAACACAATAGACCCAACTTACACATCAAAGGGTAATCTTTCATTAATCACAGAATCAGATGACAATTATTTAATTCTTAATCCAGGAGAAGAATTATTATTCCTTGAGTTTGATGCCCCTGAATTAAAACAAGGTTATCAAAGAAAGATAGAGTTTGCTGCTGAAAGTTATCATGAGAAAATCCAAACTTCAAAATCTCAAGAACCCTTAACTTCTTATGGAGGAGCAGACAAAATTTCAGAACCTAAAAGTTTATCTGAACTTCTTGGACTAGAAAATCCTTTTGAAAGATTCCTAAAAGAAATAGGGAAAAAATAGTGGAAAATAGGGACAGGAAAATAGGAACGTGCACGTGTACATTTTTGGAATAGGGTCCGTCGAGGTCAAACCTCGACAGCAAAAATAGGCAAAAAATAGGGACGTACACATTTATTTTCGGGATAGAGGATAGTTTGAAAAAAATCGGGGCTAAAATTGGAGTCAACCCTATTTGATATTTGGGTTATTACCCAGGGTAAGCAATAGTTGAATAGGCCTGATTTTGCTTGACAAACCTTCTCTTTGCTTTTACAATTTAACAATACCTAATCTTTTTAACAAAAAGGCAAGATAACCTCTCCTTTGGTCAGGGAGAGAGGAGGGAAGAAGAAAAAATAAACAAAAATATAAACAAATATATGAAGGCAAAAATCAAATCTCTTTTCCTCACTGGTTTCCCGGCCGCCTTAACCGCTTTACTTTTTGTTGTTGTCTTTGCCTGGGCTTGGGTTGAGCCAACCCAAGCGCCACCAAACGG
>CAZPZY010000082.1:0-2441 GCA_964591195.1 uncultured Candidatus Saccharibacteria bacterium | reverse complement strand
AACTATGGAAGGTAAAAGGTAATTTTGAATTTTGAGATGTAATTTTGAGATTTGATTTTTGATTTTTGCATTTTGAATTTTGAAAGGTATTTTTATGACCCAGAGAACAAGAACCATCCTCTTTATAAGTGCTGTATTCCTTTTTCTGATTATCTCGCTAATTTCTGTCTCTTATTCCCAGGGCTATCGCTTTGATTTCAAGAGAAAAAAGTTTGTTCAGACAGGAGGGATTTTCTTAAAAACAAAACCAGCCGGAGCAGATGTTTTCATTGACGGAAAGCCAAAGGGGAAGACAAACTTTTTATCAGGCAAACTCCTTGTCAAAAACCTGATGCCCCGCTTTCACGAAATCAGGGTAGAAAAAACAAACTTTTTCTCCTGGCAAAAGAGTTTAGAGGTTAAGGAAAAAGAAGTAACAGAAGCAAAAAACATTCTTCTTATCCCCAAAAATCCAAAGCCCAAACTTCTAATCAAGGGGATAAAAGATTTTCATCCGCTTCCAGACGGCTCCGGAATTGTCCTTTTTGATGAAAACAAAAAGGAAAGAATACTCCATTTCCCGGATTTAATTTCCCCACCCACAACTACCGCTACTTCAAGTATCTCCCAAAACGCCTCATCCTCTTTAGAAAAAGTCAACAACAATGTTTACCATCTGGATAAAGATGGATACCTCTTCAGGAATGAGGAAAAACTAACCACAAGAACATTTAACAACTTTAGGGTTTCTCCGGATGAAAAAAGGGTTGTTTTATGGACAAACCATGAAATCTATCTTTTGTCTTTATCTCCAAAAATGACCTACCAAGGGAAAACATTTGAATTATCATTTTTAACCCGCTTCTCAAAAAAAATAGGCCAGGTCTTCTGGCTAACGCCCAACTACATTATATTCAAAGTGGGCAAAGATATAAAAATAAGCGAAACAGACACAAGAGACCACCTTAACATTGTTCACCTATTTCGTTTTCCCCAAGGGGAAACAAAAATTTTCTTCAATCAGGCAAACAGGGGTCTGTACATCCTTAACCAAAAAAATCTCTTTCTTGTAAATATCCTATGATTGAGGTTCCTCTCCACATCTTGATAATTTCTTTGCTAAGGCGCCCTGAGAGCGAGGAAGGGAATTTTTAGGAACTTCCGGAGCCGAGCCCCGAAGGAGAAACCTTCGGTTTCCCTACGGGGCAGGCGGGCAAGAGGCGCTGTGCCCCGTAGCATCCTATGGGATTGCTACGGGGAGGACATAAGCGAGCGAGCGCGCTGGGCGAGCGAGCGGTTCCTAAAAATTATCCTTCCGAGCGATTGAATATTGTAAACAACGCCTAATACTATGATTGAGGTCCCTCTCCACATTACTGGCTTTTTTTCTCCCCGACCTGCCTCAAATCCGCTTAACTCCGGTTCAATAGGAGCAGGCGTATTGATTGAACCTGGAATTAAATGCAGATGGAAACTCCTAAAAAAAGGTAGAAAAAACAAGGTTTTCTACAACGGGAAAGAGGTAAAAATAACCCCAATAGAAGAATTATTCAACCTTATCAATCCTGAACAAAGGTTCTTAATCAAACTTTTTTCTCCTGTCGGCCTTGGTTTTGGCTATGGAGCAAGCGCTGCCTCTACCCTTGTTGTTTCCTTGAGCATCTGTTCTTTTCTTAAAAAACCAGTATTAGAAGCGGCGCAGTTGGCTCATATAGCGGAGGTAAAATCTCTGACTGGCTTGGCAGATGTAAGCGCTATCTTCTCTGGAAAAGGGCTGGTAGTAAGAACCAAGGCGGGAGGACCAGGTATTGGAAAAATAAAATCCTATCCCCTTCCCTCCTCCATCCGCATTCTCACCGCTGACCTGAAGAAAAAAGAAACAAAAAAAATGCTGAAATCAATGAGCCCTCAAACCAAAAAACTCGGCTTGAAACTCCTCAAGGATTTTCTCAATCAGGTATCGCTGGAAAAATTCTTCTCCTGTTCTCAGTTGTTTTCTCAAAAAATAAATTTTGCCAAAAAAGATTTTTTTGATAACCTAAAACCCCTAAAAAAGATCTCCTTTGGTATGAGCGTTAAAAAAGGTGTGCTTTTTACAGCAGTTCCTAAAGATTCTCTCCCAAGGGCAAGGGCGATTTTAAAAAACCTATTTGGCAAAACCCACACCTTCAGACCCGTTCTCTTTCCGCTTGACAAGGGTCTCCAATCTGTGGTTTAATCTGATAAGATCTTACCCTTGAAAAAAATTCAAGAAATACTCAACAAAAAGGCAAGATAACCTCTCCTTTGGTCAGGGAGAGAGGAGGGAAGAAAAGAAAAATAAACAAAAATATAAACAAGTATATGAAGGCAAAAATCAAATCTCTTTTCCTTACTGGTTTCCCGGTCGCCTTAACCGCTTTACTTCTTGTTGTTGTCTTTGCCTGGGCTTGGGTTGAGCCAACCCAAGCGCCACCAAACGG
>CAZPZY010000081.1:0-2445 GCA_964591195.1 uncultured Candidatus Saccharibacteria bacterium | reverse complement strand
CAAGCAAACAATGAAAGACAATAATTCAATAAGGGTGGCTGTTGTCGGGGCTGCCGGCAGGACCGGGAGGATGTTTGCCTTTGAGTTGGCAAAAGCGGCTGATGTTCTGGGCATTGTCAGAAAAGAGGAAATTGAAACAATTGAAAAGCAGGGTCTTTGGGTCAGGAGAGAGGGAGAAGAGCCAAGACAATTAAGGATAAAATTAATCTCGGAAAATAGGTTTTCTTGTTCTTTCTTGCCTCAGGTTGTTTTTTTGGCGACAAAAAATCCAGTGGGTCCTGCTGTTGGATATTATTATCAGAAAATAAAAAATATGGAAAAATTGCCCTGTTTGGTTTTGTCCCAGAATGGTTTGAGTGCTGGAAAAGAGGCAAAAGAAGCGCTAGGGAGGGTATTGGGGGGAAGAGCGAAAGAGGTTCAAATTGTTAGGGTTAGTTTGCTTAATCCGGTGGAAAGAGAGGAGATAGGAGGCAGGCAGTGCGTTGCTTATTTTCTTCCAGTTCGTCTGGCTTTCGGGGTTTTTTCAGGCAAGAAGGATGTGGGACTACTTTCTTCCCTTTTCAAAAGGGCGGGCATTAGGGCAAAAGAGGTAGAGCCGGCAAGGGTCCCTGATATGGAAGTTTCCAAACTTTTTTTAAACCTTATAGGAATGGCCTCAGGTAGTTGGGGGGTTTCTTTGAAAAAGGGGTTTGAAGAAAAAAGGATTGCCGAAGAGGAGTTTCTTTGCCTGAAAGAATACATAAGGGTAGTGAAAGCGGTTGGCAGGGATTTTATCAATCTGCCCGGGGTTCCTCTGAAATTGCTTGCCTTCTTGCTTGACAAACTTCCCTTGTCTTTTTTGCTTCTTTTTAGGAAAAAAATTGGAAGCATTGTCAGCCAGGCAAGAGGGGAAAAAGAAAAGGGAAATATTGACGAGATTGATTATTACCAGGGCGAGGTGGTAAGATTGGGGAAAAGGGCAGGAATACCTACTCCCATTCAGGAGAGGATTCTTAAAAGAGCAAGACAGCGTTTGAATCGTTTTAGGGTGGGATGCCGGAGTGGCTGAACGGGGTGGTCTCGAAAACCACTGTCCGCTTTGCGGACCGGAGGTTCAAATCCTCCTCCCACCGCCGGATTTTAGCAGGAAGGTAAGCCAACTAATAAGGTAATTGTATACTATACTTGACAAAATGCTCCCATTTTTTGTACACTATAGTTAGAATATGCAAAAAAAATTGGAAAAAAAATTATTTTTTCACAATCCCTGGTGGAAAGAAAAAGAGGTCCCTAAGGTTTTTTTGCCTGATTTTCAAAGGCCTGTATTAGAAAAAATTAAAAAATATTTAGAAAAACTAGATAGAATTATTGTTATAAAAGGTCCGAGACGGACAGGAAAAACAACCTTACTTTATCAAATAGTTGATTTTCTTTTAAAATCAAAAAGAGACCCATTTGATATTCTTTTTCTTACCTTTGACGACCCTTGTTTGAGAATTGATTTAGAAAAAATTTTTGACACCTACCAAGAGATAAGAGAAAAAACAATAGATAAAGGCGAAATTTATTGTTTTCTAGATGAGGTTCATTTTTTAGATAACTGGCAATTTGTAGTAAAAAAATATTTTGATAAAAAATATCCTATTAAATTTTTGGTTTCAAGTTCTTCGGCTTCTCTTTTTAAAAAAGGAACGGAATCTTTAGCAGGAAGGACAGTAGAAGAAGTAATTTTGCCATTCTCTTTTAAAGAATTTGTTTTTTATAACTTCCGCCAAGATGAAAATTTTTTGGAGTTTTTTAAAAAAAGACAATTATCTCCTTATGAAAATGAGATAAAAATTTTATTTAAAAATTATCTAATTAAAGGGGGCTTTCCTCATCTTTTGTCTGTTAAAGAATCATTTTTATGGCAAAAATTGTTAAGAGAAGATGTTTTAGAAAAGGTGATTTATCGAGATTTAGTTTCTCTATACAATATTCGCGAGCCGCAGAAATTAGAAAGAATGTTTACCTATTTAGCCGATATTTCTGGGCAAGTTTTAAATATCTCAAACCTGGCAAAGAACGTTGGACTAACCCGCATCTATACAGAAAATTATCTTACTTATTTAGAAAAAGCATATTTGATTTTTAGATTTAACAATTTCAGTTTTTCTTCCGGTAAAAAGATAAGGAGTTCTTCAAAGGTTTATCTTTCAGATAGCGGCCTAATTAATCTTTTTGGCAACGCCTCTTCTGATTTTATATTAGAAAGTGTAGTGGCAAGAGAACTTTTGGAAAGAGAAGGGGTTAAAACACATTATTTTCGCGACAAATATGAGGTAGATTTTGTTTTGAAAGAACAAAAAAGATTGATTCCAATTGAGGTTAAAAATAAAACTAAATTGAATAATCAAGATTTTAAGGGGCTTCTTTGTTTTATGAAAGAATTTAGGGTCAAAAAAGGAATTCTGCTTTCTCAGAATA
>CAZPZY010000080.1:0-2460 GCA_964591195.1 uncultured Candidatus Saccharibacteria bacterium | reverse complement strand
CGAAGGTGCTAATTTCTATGAATTTCTATTTTATTTGTTTCGGATTTCGGATTTTAATCCACTTTATCGTATGCCAATAACAAAATATTATAAATGCGGATTTCATATCCTGAAGGAACCTTTACCTCTAATTGCCAGTCAGAACTGGGTAAATCCATAATGGAAGTTAAATGAGGAACCCCTTCTTCAAAAGAAGATAAATTTTGTCCGGAAAATTCAAAAGTAGAATAAGTAGAACTGGCTGTGGGTTGGAAAATTCTCCAAGTAGAAGAGGCAGTTTGGGGGATATTGTCAGCAAAGTTTATTAAAAAAGCATATTTTCTTGTGGTACTGGAAATAGAGGAAGGTAAAAAGTTTAGGTCAGAGAATTCTCGGGAAACCCTAACAAACTCTGTGGAAGCAGTTTGGGCAGGAACCGGAAATCTAAAAATGGGAGTGGCTTGACGAAAAATCAATTCTCCTTTTCCTCTCACTGTAGCATCAGTAGAAACAAATGTTTTCCCCCAAACCTCAGAAGAGGTAGCATAAAGATAATTAACATTATCTGCCAATCTCACTTCTCCAGTTAAAGAATCGATAACCATTTTTTTTGATGCGGTAATTAAGGATTGTTCGTCGTTAATAGCAAAACTTAAATAATTGTTATCGTCATATTTCAACATAAATTGAGAAAGAGCAGTAGCGGAAACAGTAAGGGGACCTGAAAAAAGTCCGCTGCCTGCTACTGTCAGTTTAGCCGAAGGACTCGTAGTGCCAATACCAATAGCGGAACCGCTCTGGTAGATAACAGAATTTTCCAAAGAAGCGCTACCTGTCCAAATTGGAAGATAATTGGTTGAACCTGAACCTGAAATTCCTCCTCCGCCCCCGAAAAAGGGAACAAAGGTTGTTAATTGACTAAGACACTTGCCTCCTCCCAAATCAGTGCAAATATCTCCGGTAGCGTGAATTTTTCCTTTCACATCCAAAGGATAGACAGGGTTTTTTACGCCAATGCCTATATCTTTTTCAACAATAAGATTTCCCTGGGCAAGAATATCTTTTTCGGCACGAACATCGCCCTTAGCAAGAAAATCCCCAGCCACCTCCAATTTTGTTTCGGGGTTTGAAACTCCAATCCCAATCTTGCCGGCAGAATCAATGGTTATTGCCGGTCCTCCTGTATAGAAATCCTCAATTGAAGAAACCCCGATTCTTCGGGAAGAGAGAAATTTAGTTAATCTATTTGGCACGCCCCCGGGAGAAGTAACCTCACCTCCAATGCCAACACAATTGCCGCTGGTCAAACAAACCGTCCCGGAGGCATCGGGAAAGGTGTAGGTTCTATCGGCAGTAAGAGTTGTTGCTGTCAACATTCCTTTAAACGCACCTTTTTGTAAAGCCAGGGCAGGAGCGGTTATTGTATCTTTTACATTTAAGGGGCCGTTAATATCTGTTTCGGCATTAATGGTCAGGTAAGGGTCGGTAGAAAAGGTAAAGGCAGCAGGACCAGAAGGAATCTCTTTTGAAGAAGGGAAGGAGGGCATAGAAGCTAAAAAGTAAGAAGCCAATCCTGCACTCAATTCTTTGAAATTAATTTTCTCACTCATAAGGAGACCGACTATCCCTGCTATTAAAAAAACTACAATTGTCAGTTTAAACAATTTAAATTTAAGAAAAGTAAATAACTTTAAAGATGTTTCAGTCCTTTCTTCTTTCCCTTCTCTTGAAAATCCTTTATTTCCTTCAGAGATTGTAAGAGGAGTTGGATATAACGACTTAGATAGTGGAGAGATGTATTCAGATAACAACCATTCTTCCTCTTTCTCTTCCAATCTCTTTTTAATTCTTTCTCTTTCTTTTTCTCTCTTTATTTCTTGAATACTTTTCCCTGCTTTAATCTCCTCATCAATTTCTTTTAAAAGTTCTATTACATATTTAGGATAAGCGCCATTAGGAGATTGACCATTAAAGGATTTTCTCTTTGCATGAGGTAATAATCCAATTTTTGTCAAATAACGAAGTCGCTCACGAGGATTTCCTTTGCCCAGGTCAATGCCTAATTTCTTTGCCTGAGAAATAACCTCCTCAATACTTATTAAATTGTTTCTATCGTTATAGTCCATTGGCAGAGCTACTAATTATTATTACTATATTATCAATATTATCACCCCTCTAAAAGAGCTTGTCAAGCCCTTTTATCCACATATTTCCCGTCACGGGAAAAGCCCTGGTTGACTAATCCCAATTTCCAAATCCCAAATTCCAATTTCCAATTAAATTCCAATACTCAATGACCGAATGAGCAAATTTTAGAATTTCCAATATCCAATTTACAATTTCCAATTTTCATTGGAATTTCGGTGGTTGCTTACCTTTTTAAACTCAAAGCGTAAAGCGTAAATCTTAAAGCTTATTAAAAAATCCAAATCTCAAAATTACATCTCAAAATTCAAAATTACCTTTTACCTTCCATAGTTG
>CAZPZY010000079.1:0-2499 GCA_964591195.1 uncultured Candidatus Saccharibacteria bacterium | reverse complement strand
ATAATCATAAACTATTTATGTTTCCCCTTAATTTGTTAAACAAACTGTTAACAAACTAATTCAGGAAGCATAATATTTTGTTTCTTTTCTATAGCTGTGCTATATCTAACCACTTCAGTAACAATTCTTGATGATTTCCTTGCTGAGGTATCTTGTTGAGGGGTGCATATCGCAGCCGAGCCCCAGAATAGGTTTGCGTTTCAGAAAAAGGTTTGTGAGGCTCGGCGAGATATAGGAGCGCCTGGAAATAAATTTCTTCTTACTACTTACGGCGACTCCGTGCTCCCCGAGGCAAGATGCCTCAGCAGACTTGCTACCAAGGCGGTTTGCAAGTGCATCTATAGCCCTTTTTAAAAATGCATATCTTCCTCTAAATCGGCTAAATAGTCCTCAAAACCTCTTCCCTGCTAAACTCCCTTTCGCAATAATTACATCTTACAATCTCTTTTCCTTCTTTTTTCAATATCTTAAATCTTGGCCTTGCCTCCGGGTCATGATTAACAACGCAATGACTATTTGGGCAACGGAGGAAAGAGGTCTGACTATAAACCTCCTTGGGAGGCTCCACCTTCATCTTTCTTATCCTGTTGTCTCTTACGATATTAAATGTTGTCTGGGGAGCAATAAAACTAATAAGAGCCAGTGTTCTGTCTGGAAGAAAAACATTTTCCAGAATTAAAACATCCTTTCTTTTAAGTTTTTGAGAGGGAACATTTTCAATAGAATGAATAACACTGTCTTCTCTAAAAACCCGCTCTGTTTTAAGGTATCTTTCTATCTTCTCTGCTGTTCCGCTCTCAAGATGATCTAAAACAGTCCCGTTTCTAAGGGGACGAAAATATCTTTCTCCCTTTTTCCGGCCGGCTAAATACTCATTGATATTAACCTCCTTAATAATCTTTTTCTCAACCTCGGGAAAGCCGGAAAGAACGGTTTTTTCAAAGCGATTTCTCTGGCTCCACAACAAAAGATACATCCTTGTAGGGATGCCATACCAGGACTGCTTATCAAGAATAAGTCGCCGGTCAAAACGAATTTCAGGAGAAATTTCATCAACATAAGGCAGGGGGTGCATTATCTTTACATCTTTCTTCCATCTTTCCAAAATATCCAAGGTAATCCGATAGCGGCCCTTCACTCTTTTAAGTTCTACCGGGTCGCTATATCTTTCCTCCTGAATCCGGGTGACATAAACAATATCACAATCTTTAAGGTCCTCAACTGACTGGCTTTCAAAGACATTAAGTCCTCTTTTGTATTCCTCAGGCAGCCTTGTTTCCGGACAGGAAACCAATTTAAAGCGGACATTATCCTCGGGAGCAAATGTCTTCAAAAGGGAATGGACAGTCCTGCTGTATTTCAGGTCTCCTAAAAATCCAAAGGTGAAATTTTTTAGTCGGCCCAGGGTTTCTAAAATAGTAAGGCGGTCTAAAAGCGTTTGAGAGGGATGTTCGTGGGCTCCGTCTCCGGCATTCTGGATTGAAATCTGGGAGAAACCCGCTCTTTCCAAAACCTCGGCTATAAAGGTGCTCACCCCTTCCTCTCTTGACCTGATAACGATTATTTGGGCTCCCTGAATTGCCAGCATCCTGGCTGTATTAGCAAAACTTTCCTTTTTTGCCAAGGAAGTGGATTCCGGACCACTGATAATTCTCGTTGGCCAGCCCAACAATCTTGCCGCTTCTTCGTAAGAGCCCAATGTTCGGGTGCTGGGTTCTAAAAACAAAAGGCAAACCTTGGGTTTCTTTTCAATCTTTGCTTGGTCAGGGGTAGACCGCTGTTTGGCATAGGGAATCATTTCTCTTGCTCCCTTGACGATTTTATCAACCTCCTCCCTCCCCAAAGCGTCAATGCTGGTAATATGCTTCATATCTTTCTTAAAATCCTACTATCTGGCTCTACCTTTGTCAAGGTAAATATTTACTGTACTGCCCAACCACTTCAGCGACAATTCTTGATAATTTCTCTGCTGAGGTATCTTCTCCCCCTCCTTAGCCCCCTCCCTTGGAAGGGGGAAGATACAGGTGGGGGAGGTGGTTAGTAATTATGCCTTGCTAGAATTGTTACCGAAGTGGTTAGCAGTTACAACTAAAATGTTAAGAGCGAGGAAGGTAATTTTTAGGAACTTCCGGAGCCGAGCGGGCATGGTTCGAGCGAGCCTAGCGAGCGAGAGAGCGAGGCGAGGACATAAGCGAGCGAGCGCGCTGGGCGAGCGAGCGGTTCCTAAAAATTATCCTTCCGAGCGATTGAATATTGTAAACAACGCCTATCTGCTACCAAAGTGGTCAACAACTACATATTACCTCTCTATTAAGGACTCTTTAACCTTTGTTCCGAAATGTCTTCCTCCCTCTTCCAGATGGACCAAAACCTCGTCCCCCTTCTTTAATCTTGAGACGGAAACAGGTTTTTTTTCTTTTGAAACAAGATTAACTGTTTCAGCGTTTTGCAAAATAATGCTAATCAGCCCGCCTGGGGTTATTGCCTCAATCAGAAGCA
>CAZPZY010000078.1:0-2569 GCA_964591195.1 uncultured Candidatus Saccharibacteria bacterium | reverse complement strand
CCCCTTGATTTGATTTGGTTTCAACATTTGAATTTAAAGTATACCATCTAATCGCGTCAGTAACAATTCTTGATAATTTCTCTGCTGAGGGAAGTATATCAAGATCTAAGTTCGAAAAATTCGTAATTCGCTAATTCGCAATTCGTTAATCGAATAATGGATATCTGACTTCGTGCTCCCCGAGGCAAGATGCCTCAGCAGATTTGTTACCAAAGTGGTTAGCAGATACATCTATATCTTCTCAATGAGTTGTTGGCAGAATTCTACTGTTTTTGTCAATTCCTTTTTTCCCCGCTCAGTCGTCCTATATGCCCGCTTTCCCTTGTACCTTTCGCTTTTTATGTAATCTTTTCTTTTCAGGCGATATAAAACCGTCTTTAATAAAATAGTTCCTGGCAAAAATCCAAACCTCTCAAAAATCAATTTTCTAACTGCTTCCTCGCAAACAACATCATCTTTTCCCAGGGCTAAAACATAAATCCACAAATTTCCTTCCGTATTTAATTTTTTAAATCTTTCAAAAGGCAACATTGTTTTAACCTACAACTAACAACTTATAACTTCACAACTTATAAACCTTCCATTTTAAAAATCTAAATTTTTTCATCAGTTGTTAGTTGTCAGTTGTAAGTTGTAAGTTGTGAAGTTGTGAAGTTGCGCAGCGATTATCGCTCGCGTTGACCTTTTATAAATTCTTCAACCATTTCTCTGGCTTTCTCGTCGGTAAACTGCTGAATTGGATGCTTCATAAAGTAGGCGGAGGGAGAGACCAAAACACCACCAATGTTTCTGTCCAGAGCCAGTTTTGCCAAACGAATTGCATCAATGACGCAACCGGCTGAATTCGGAGAATCCTCAACAGAGAGTTTAAGTTCCAACTCAATCGGCACATTGCCAAACTTCCTGCCCTCAAGCCGGATAAAAGCAATTTTATTATCCTTAAGCCAAGGAACCCAGTCAGAGGGCCCGATGTGTAAATTGTCATAACTAAGACGTTTTGAAAGTTGCGACTCCACGCTTTCTGTCTTTGAGATTTTCTTTGATTTCAATCTTTTTCTTGAAAGCATATTGAGGAAATCAGCGTTCCCTCCGAAATTTAGTTGGTATGACCTGTCAATAATTACCCCTCTTTGAGCAAAAAGATGCGACAATGTCCGGTGGACAATTGTGGCTCCGACCTGAGACTTGATATCATCTCCAATACAGGGCAATCCCCTCTTTTCAAACCTTTTTGACCATTTTTTTTCAGAACAAATAAAGACCGGCATACAGTTGATAAAGGCACAGCCGGCCTTAAGGGCGCAGTTGGCGTAATATTCAGTGGCTTTCTGGGAGCCCACTGGACAATAATTTATTAAAATCTCCGCTCTTGATTTTTTCAGTTCTTCAACTACATCAACCGGTTTCTGGCTGGCAGGCAAAAATTTTTTATCCTCGGGGTATTCCTTCATATGGGACGCTACTCCGTCCAAAACAGGGCCCATTTTTACCTTCACCCCCATAGGGGGAACATCCCGACAGAAAATCTTTGTGCAGTTCGGAGGAGCAAAAATTGCCTTGCTTACATCTCTGCCGACCTTCCTTTTGTCAATATCAAAAGCCGCCACAACCCTAATGTCCGAAATTCTGTATCCAGCCAAGACATTATGCATTAACCCCGGAACAAGATTGTCATTTGAGTCAATGTCTTTGTAATAATGCAACCCTTGAATTAAACTAGAGGCGCAATTGCCAATGCCGGCAATTGCCACGCGTATCTCTCTTCTCTTTTTTGAGGTTAAAATTTGCTTTTTCTTTTTTGTCATATTACAATTAGATGTGCTATATTATTTGACTAATAGAGGCAGATTAGCCAAATAATTTGACCTTTTTTGGGTATTTTACCATTGTAAAATAGTTTGTCAAGGTCTTTTATGCTGCTGTCGTAGAGCTTGTCGAGGTTTGACCTCGACTCGCGCTCGACTCGCGGAATTATGCTACCCTTGGAACGGCTCAAAAAATCAAATACTGCTGGAAATCTATGGCTTTATATTCTTTCCCTATTGGAAAAAAGGCCTCTCTACGGCTGGGAAATTCCAACTCTGATTGAAAAAGAATTCAATTTCAAACCGGGCAGGATTACCCCCTACCGGGTTCTGTACCGCTTGGAAGCCCAGGGCTTTGTCAAGAGCCAACTGGAAAAAAGAAGAAGGGTATATAAAATAACCCAAAAGGGACAGGAACAAATCAAAAAAGCAAAATTGTTTTACCGCTGGATTTTAGGTAAAATATAGTTGCTAACCGCTTTGGCAGCAAGTCTGCTGAGGCATCTTGCCTCGGGGAGCACGAAGTCGCGGTAAGTAGTAAGAAAAAATTTATTCCCAGGCGCTTCTATATCTCGCCGAGCCGTTCATACTTCTTCTGAAAGGCAAACCTATTCTGGGGGCTCGGCTGCGATATGCTCCACCTCAACAAGATGCCTCAGCAAAGAAATTGTCAAGAATTGTTATTGTTACTGAAGTAGTTAGACAGTACAGGTAAAATATGAAAAATCAAAAAATCGCCAAAATCCTAAGGGAGATAGGAGATA
>CAZPZY010000077.1:0-2796 GCA_964591195.1 uncultured Candidatus Saccharibacteria bacterium | reverse complement strand
TAGAATGATTAGACAATCTAAAAAATTTCTTAAAATAATTCCTCTTGGCGGTCTTGGCGAGGTGGGCCGAAATATGACCCTTTTTGAATGGGAGGGAAAAATCTTGATTGTTGATATGGGTTTGCGTATGCCTGAGGAAGATATGCCCGGAGTAGATTACCTTGTTCCCAACACTGAATATCTCAAAGGCAGGGCAAAGGATATTTTAGGGGTTGTCTTTACCCATGGGCACTATGACCATATCGGTGCCATTCCTTATCTTCTCGGCAGAATATGGCGGCCCAATCTTCCCATTTTTGCTTCCCCTCTGACCCGAGGGATAATTTTAAAAAGGCAAGAGGATTTTCCGGAGCAGCCGGCGCTGAAAATCTATCAGGTTTACGACAAATCAAGAATTCAGTTAGGGCCATTTAGGATAGAGTTTGTCAGAATGAATCACAATATTCCTGATAACCTGGGCCTTTTTATTGAATCTCCGGTAGGGAATATCTTTCATACCTCTGATTTCAAGTTTGACAAAACCCCGGTAAATGACCTGCCTACGGATTTTGAGCGTTTAAGGAGCATCGCGAGCCGGAAGATTTTATTGTTGATGTCAGATTCAACTGATGCTGAAGAAGAAGGACATTCCTTGTCGGAAAAAAAGATTTTGAAAAATCTGGAGGAAATTTTTAAGGCATCAAAAGGCAGAATAATCGTTGCCACATTTTCTTCTCTTATAAATCGGATTCAACAGATTATTAGTTTATCAGAGAAATATCATCGCAGGGTTTGCCTTGAGGGCTATTCAATGAGAGGGAATGTTGAGATGTGCCGCGTATTGGGCTACATCAAGGCAAGGAAAGGAACCTTTATTTCCTCGCGTCAGATTGAAAGATTTAGCCCCTCTCAGATTACAATTCTGGGTACTGGAGCCCAAGGTGAGTCCGAGGCGGTTTTGATGAGGATTGCCCTTAAAGAGCATCCCTATATTAAGATAAGGAAGGGGGATTCAGTAGTTTTTTCTTCGTCAGTTATTCCCGGAAACGAGAGAACGGTTCAGATTATGAAAGACGAGATTTTAAAGCAAGGGGCAAGGGTTTTCCATTACAAAATGATGGACATTCATGCTGGCGGCCATGCCAAGGCGGAAGAATTGAAAAAAATGATTAGAATTATGAAGCCAAAGTTTTTCCTTCCCATCCATGGCCAGTATTCAATGCTTGTTGCCCATTCCCAATTGGCCCAGGAGGCAGGGATGAAAGATAAAAATATAGTTGTAGCAGAGAATGGGGACATTATAAATCTAAGCCCAAGAAAAATTTATCTTGAAAAAAAGAAGGTGCCTGCAAATTATATAATGATTGATGGCTTGGGAGTAGGGGATGTGGGCCAGGTTGTTTTGCGAGACAGGCAGATGTTGGCTAAGGATGGAATGTTTGTAATTATTGTGGTTGTAGATAAGGAGACGGGAAAGGTCAGAACATCTCCGGATATTATCTCAAGGGGATTTGTTTATTTGCGGGAGTCAAAGAGAATGCTTATGGAAACGCGGAAGAAAACTATTGCTATTGTTGAAAGAGCCACTGGCTCAGGCAGGGCGGTAAACTGGAGTTATATCAAGGATGAGATTCGCAACAAAATTGGGAAATTTTTGTTTCAAAAAACCCAGAGAAGGCCTATGGTCCTGCCGGTGGTAATTGAGGTTTAATGCCTGTCAAGAAATGTTTGTCTGCTTGCCATTTCACCAAGGATTGCTTAGCAGAACCGCTCGTTGCCCCAAAAGTGAGAAAGAGTTTAATCGTTTTGTTAAAAGACAAATAAAATTATGCCGGGGAATAAAGATAACTTGCAAAGCGGGAGGGTAGTAATTTATAGGGGACCGAGAAACGAGGTTGAGGTTGAGGCCCGTTTTGAAAAAGGAGGAGTTTGGCTAAGCCAAGCAGAAATTGCCCGTCTTTACAAAAAGGAGCGTTCTGTTGTTACCAAACACATCAATAACATTTTTAGAGATAAAGAGGTGGATAAAAAAAGTAATGTGCGAAAATTGCACATTGCTGGCTCCGACAAGCCGGTCGCTTTTTATAGTTTAGATATGATTTTGGCAGTAGGATATAGAACGAGTTCGGCAAGGGCTATTCATTTTAGAAAGTGGGCAACAAGAATTCTTAAGGATTATCTTGTTTCAGGTTATGCAATAAACCAAAAACGGATTTTGGAAACGCGGGCAAGGTTTGAGGACCTTCAAAATGCAATTAACTTTTTGAGGAAGAAATCAAGGCATAAACTTTTGTCAGGACAGGGACGGGAAATTTTGGATTTGCTTGCTGATTACTCTAAAGCCTTGAGACTGCTTGAGGAGTATGATAAGCACAGGGTTCGCTTGAGCAGAAAAACAAGGATAAAATTTATCTTGAAATATGAAGAGGCAAAAGATGTCATTATGGCAGTTAAGAAGGATTTAACAAGAAGAGGCAAGGCCAGCAACCTATTTGGAAGAGAAACCGATAATAAACTAAAAGCAATTTTGGGAAATATCTACCAAACCTTTAAGGGGAAAGAAGTTTATCCCTCGCTGGAGGAAAAGGCGGCGCATCTTTTGTACTTTATTGTAAAAGACCACCCATTTATTGACGGAAACAAGCGCATTGGCTCTTTTTTATTTGTCTATTTTTTGGACCGGAACGGTTTTCTTTATAAGGAGACAGGAGAAAGAAAGATAAACGACAACGCCTTAACCGCCCTGACGCTTTTAATTGCTGTAAGTGCTCCCAAAGACAGGGATATTTTGATTAAGATAATAACAAATTTAATCAG
>CAZPZY010000076.1:0-2847 GCA_964591195.1 uncultured Candidatus Saccharibacteria bacterium | reverse complement strand
GAAATCTTTGGCGATATTGGGAATTTTTGTAATAATCTTTTTTCCCTGAAGGTCGTTGATACTCCGGATATTTGAATTTTTAGGAACAGCCAAAACCACCTTTGTTTTACTGGGAAGAGGGCGAATGAACTCAAGGTCGCAGATCCGTGTAAGTTTTGCCCTTGCTTCTAAAAGAGATGCCTCGGTTGATATTCCGGCGTCTAAAAAGCCCTTTTCAATAAAGGAAGCCATAGGTATGGGCCGAGCAGGAATGCACTGGGTCTCCGGGTCATCTAAAACAATTTTTTGAAACTTTTCATCATGGCAAACCTTGTAACCAGCGGTTCTAAAAAGTTCAATTGTGTCCTCATACCAGACCCCTAAAGGAAAACCAAATTTTAATCGCTTTTTATTCATATGTTTTTATTCATATTGCTTTGAAACCTTTTTGTAGGCATCGCGGAATGGAATTCCCTTTTTAACGAACCTATAGACCTCTTCAGTGGCATAAACCTCTTTGGTAAGTCCCTCGCGGCACCTTTTGGCATTTACCTTTAGATTTTCTAAAACCAACCTCATCACAGAAAGAGAGGATTTTGTTATATCAAAAGACCTCATTACAGGTTCTTTAGTAAGTTGAAATTCCCGGCTATAACCAGATATCAGATTTCCGATTATACCTTTTACCTGAAATTCAAATCCCAAAACAAGGTAATAGTTTCCTTTAAGAATCTCCAAAACATCAGGATTTTTCTTTTGGGGCATAATTGAACTGCCGGTGCAGAAGTCAAAAGACAATTCAAAATATCCAAACTCAGACATCGTAAACAAAATCAGGTCAGAGGAGATTTTGTTCAAATCAAACATTATCATTGAAAGAAGATGAATAACCAACGACTCAAACTTACCTCGGCTATTCTGAGCATAAAGAGGATTGTTTTGAACCCTGCTAAAGCCAAGCAGTTTGGCAGTGTATTTTCTGTCTAATTTCAAAGGAGAAGTATAGCCAACAACACTGCCCAGAGGCGACTGGTCTATTAGTTCAAAAACGGCCTCCAACAATTTTAAATTATCCTCCATTGACTCCTGAAAAGCGCCAGCCCAATTGCCAATTGTAGAGGGGGTTGCCTTTCGGGAATGGGTATAGCCGGGAATTTCTATTCGTCCATATTTTCTGCTAAATCTTTTAATTGTCTCTACCAGGTCTTTAACAAGGTTCTTTACCTCCTTTAATTCGTTTTTGAAATATAATCTTAAGGCAACAAGCGCCTGGTCATTCCTTGACCTTCCTGTATGAACCTTCTTTCCCAAATCCCCCAGTTTTCTTGTCAGATAATTTTCAATAGCGGTATGGCAGTCCTCGTCTTCCTTTTTAATTTTAAATTTACCCCCTTTGTCCAAATTAATTATTTCATTCAATCCCTTGACCAATTCTTTTACCTCTTTTGGCTTCAATATCCCTATCTTCCCCAGCATCTTGGCATGGGCAATTGAAGCCAAGCAATCATACCTTACCAGGCGTTGGTCTAAAATATAGTCATTGCCGACAGTAAAGTTCTCAATCTCTTTATTTAATTTTTTTCCATTCCAAAGTTTAGCCACCTTTTTAATGGTCTATTCTTATATAGCCAAAAAACTAATTTCAAACAGACCTTCTTTTTCTCAATGTATTATTAATCAGCCGAATGGCGTTTATTTTGATAAAGCCAATGGCGTTTTCTGGCTCATAGCCACCCTGGACCTCCATACTTGACTGGGCTTGGTCGTACAAAGAAAAGGGGGAGGTCCTTCCAGCCATTATAATATTGCCTTTGTAAAGGGCAAGTCTTACCCTGCCTGTCACATACTCCTGCGTTTTATCGAAAAGTGCCCTTAGGACCTCCATCTCCGGAGAAAACCAAAGTCCATAATAAACCAATTCAGCAAACCTTGGTATGAGTCCGTCCCTTAAGTGCATCACCTCTCTGTCCATTGTTAGTCCTTCCAGATCCCGGTGGGCAGCCAGCAAAATTGTCCCTGCAGGGGTTTCATAGACACCTCGCGATTTTATTCCTACAAACCTATTCTCCACCATATCCACCCTGCCGATACCGTTTTTGCCTCCCAATTCATTAAGGTAGCGGTAAAGAGGAAGGGCTCCCTCTTTTACTGTTCCATCATTTACATTTTTCACCCTGACAGGATTGCCCTTTTCAAAGTCAATCTCAATAAGGGTTTCCTCATCCGGGGCTTCTTTCGGAGAGACGGTCATTTGAAACATCCTCTCCTGTGGCCTTCTGTCAGGATCTTCTAGTTCGCCCGCCTCATAACTAATATGCATAATATTGTCATCGGTACTCCAAGGATCCTCTTTCGTCTTGTCTACTGGAATATTATGCTTTTTGGCATATTCAATTTCGTCTGATCTGCCTTGAAATTCTTCTAAAAAGTCCTTTTCCTTCCAAGGAGCAATAACCTTTACTCCAGGAAGAAGGCTATAATAAACCAATTCAAATCTTACCTGGTCGTTTCCTTTGCCCGTAGCCCCATGGGCAAGAATCGTTGCCCCCTCCTTTTTAGCCACCTCAACCTGGGCCTTGGCGGTCAAGGGCCGAGCCAAAGATGTCCCCAAAAGATATCTCCCCTCATAAACAGCATTCGCCCTAATTGCCGGAAAGATATAATCCTTAATGAATTCCTCTTTTAGGTCTTCAATATAAACCTTTGAAGCACCGCATTTTAGGGCTTTTTCTTTTATTGCCTTAAAATCTGCCTTCTGGCCCAGGTCAGCAACAAAGGCAATAACATCATAACCCTTCTGAACCAGCCAGTGAAGAATAACCGAGGTGTCCAGTCCTCCGCTATAAGCCAAAACTACCTTTTCTTTTG
>CAZPZY010000075.1:0-2889 GCA_964591195.1 uncultured Candidatus Saccharibacteria bacterium | reverse complement strand
TTTCTCACAGATGTCCCTAAAATCACAAAATGCACAGTGTCTGCCAGGTCTGGCTTCAAAATCGCTGTTTTTTATTTCCTCAATCTCTTTTATTATCTTCTCCTTCATCTCATTCTTTTCTTTCTCATCTGCCAAAAAGGAAATCTTACTTCCCTCATTCAAATAATAGTAAACCAATGCCCTCGGTTTCATTTTGAAAACCTCCTCCACTGCCAACTGATAAATCAACAACTGCTCTTTATCCTCCCGGGCCAATTTTTTCTTCGGGTTACCGGTTTTATAGTCAATTATTACCACCTCCTCCCCTACTTTGTCAATCCTATCTATCTGTCCTTTTATAATATTCCCCTGAAGTTTTAAACTGAAAGGAATCTCCAAGGCGGGTGTTCCGTTGACACTTAAGATCTCAGGCTTTTCTTTGCAATACATCTGATAGAAATTTTTTATTATCTTTTTTCCCAGCCTGTAATACTCATCCTTTTGCCCCTTGCTTTCATACCACTTATCAATCCAGTTCCGATTGTAAATCTCCAATAGATGTTTGAATTCACAAGAACTGGCTTTGTTTTCGGGAAGATTGCCTGCCTTTAAGCCAAACAAATCCTTTTGCCTGCCTTTAATTGTCATCTCTCTCAAAAAATCGTAGAGGGTCTTATGAATTGTCTTGCCGAAAGAATAAACCGCCCTGCCTCTTCTCGGAATCTTCAAAACAAAGGCAAGTTTATACTGAAGAGGACACTTCTCAAAAGCCGCCAATTGAGAGTAAGAAAAGTGAGGTGGCAAATATTCCTTCTTTAACTTATTTCTAACCAACAATCCTGATTCTCTTTCTTTTGTGCTGTCAAATTTTTGATTTTTGATTTCTGCTTTGTCTTCAGAAAGATGATTTTTTTCACCATATCCCATTTCGATTAAAAACCGCGACAATCTTTTTTTCCTCATTCCACCATAGTTTTCAGCCGAGGTAAAATAGAGTCCTTTTTTTGCCCGGGTCATTGCCACATAGCAAAGCCGCCTTTCTTCCTGAAGATGAGCGTCTCCTGATGGTTTAATGTCCTTTCTTAACTCATCGGGCAGTTCAATCGGCTCTTTTCTTTCAATGCTGGGAAATCTTTTGTCCACCATATTGACCAAAAAAACATATTTAAATTCAAGCCCCTTGGCTGAGTGAATGGTCATTACCTTTATTACATCCGGACCTTCTTCCGGGTCAAAGGCAATCTTTCCCGCTTCCCCGGATTCTATCTCCATATCAAGTTCTGTTATAAAGTTGTTCAGGGTCGGCTCTATCGATGATTCCTCAAAGTCCTTTACCCTCCTGTAAAATTGATTCAACAAACCAATCTCCTGCCTGTTATCCTTTTGGGCTAAATATCTTAGATAGCCGGAGTCCTCTAAGAAAGCGGCGAGCAGTTCGGAAACCGGCTTCTGCCGGGCAAGGTTAGAGTGTTTTTTGATAAGAGATAAGATAAATAAAATTTTTTCCTGTCCCCTTTTTGAAATCCCAGGAATCAAAGAAAGTTCCTCCATTGCCTCAAAAAGGGACTTGGCTTTTTGGGAGGCGTATCCTGTTAATTTAACTATATCTTCGTATGAGATTTTCAAAAAAGGTAGGTTAAGTATCCGAAAAACAGGCGAACTTTCATAATAATTGTTTAATACCTTAAGATAAGAAATAATGTCCAAAATAAGGGGTCTGGTATAAAGCCCGCGGGAAGCCAAAAACTGATAAGGCAATCCCGCTTTTTCCAGGCCCTTGACAAAAGGCAAGGCAGCATTATTTGCCCTTACCAAAATGGCAAAATCGCTATACCCGGCTTCTTTATCCTCCCTTAAGATATCCACTATTTTCTTTATTACCATTTCTACCTCTTCTTCTGATGTTCGGGCGTGGAGATGTTCAATAATCCCCTTCTCCTGTTTTTGAGAAACCAAGTGTTTATTGATATTGTTGACGCATTCCAGACGGTCAGGGTCGTTGGCTTTTATAAATCTGTAGGCTTTGTCCAATATATTCTGGGGAGAGCGGTAGTTTCTAATAAGGGAAACCTTTTTGGCATTGGGAAAATCTTTCCCAAACTGAATAATGTTGTTAAAAGAAGCCGACCTCCAGAGATATATCATCTGATCGTCATCAGCGCAAACGGTAAGATTGTTTTTGGGAGCGGCTAAGAGTTTTACCAGTTCATACTGGGCCCAGTTGGTGTCCTGAAATTCATCAACCAATATGTATTTGAACTTCTCCCGGTATCTCTTCAAAATCTGCGGCCTTTTTTTGAACAACCTCAGGGTGAAATTTATCAAATCGCCAAAATCTAAAGCGCTATTTTCCAGCAAAAGTTGCTGATAAAGATGGAAGGCCTCTGAGACCTCTTTAAGCCGTTCAATCTCCTCCTTCTCGGGCAGTTCTGTCAGGTTTGTCTTTAATCTATCCACATAAGACAAATAGTCCTCCGGGTATATCGCTTCGTCCTTGCAGTGAGAAAAATGGGAAATCATCGCCTGAATAAATTTTGTCGGGTTGCCCAATGGCTTGTAGTAATTGAGTTTAAATTTTTCAAGATTGCGATAAACGAGGAGCCAGGCAGCAGTTTCATCCAAAATCTTAAAATCAGAAGGCAGACCAATGTCCAAGGCGTTGTCTCGCAAAACCCTCTCTGAGAAAGAATGGAATGTTGATATCCAAAGATCAACATACCCATAAGGCAAAAGTCTATCAACCCTCTCTTCCATTTCATTAGCCGCCTTGTCCGTAAAGGTCACCGCCAATATCTCCTCGGGTTTTGCCAGTCCTTTTTCAACAAGATAGACAAGCCGTTGGGTAATAACCGTGGTCTTTCCTGTGCCCGCTCCAGCCACAATCAAAAGCGGTCCCTGTCCATGGACCAC
>CAZPZY010000074.1:0-2907 GCA_964591195.1 uncultured Candidatus Saccharibacteria bacterium | reverse complement strand
AAATCTACCTCATCCTTTTTTAATGCCTCAAAGACATCTAAAAATGTTTTGAAGGGAAGGGTCTTTACCGAAGGGTTGAAATAAAAAAAGATCGCCTCCTCGCTGTAGGCACCAGGTTCTCCCTGAAACGCCACCCTCGTTTGGGAAGAAAAACTATTTTTGACTCTTTTTGGCATCTTTAATTAAAAGTTTCAATATCTTTTCCGCCAGAGAGGGATCTACCCTCTTTCTCCTGGCGGTTTTTTTTGCCTGTCTTAAGACCATTTCTTCTCTTTTTCTATCCAGAATCGGGACGCCGCTTTCTCTTTTAAGTTTGCCTAATTTTGAAGCAATCTTCTTCCTTTCGGAAATAAGGCTGATAATCTTTTCGTCAATCCCGTCTATTTTTTCTCTGAGTTTTTGAATCTCCTTGCTTTTGCCTGCTTTCAAAAAGGAGAGCAAAACCTGACCCGGGGCAGTGCTTTCTTTCCTGCTAAGGGCAAAATAATCCAGATAATTGCCGGCTGAAAGCCCCCTTATTCTCGCCTCTTTGCCCTTTTCGCCCATAGCAATGCCAATAATATTTTCTCCCTGTTTCTTTGCCTCCCTGATTAAACGCAAAACAGCCCTGTTTGTTTCTTCTCCTTGGGAAAAAACAGCGATTTTAATAATATCTGGACCGAAAGCCGACATCCTTTTTTTAATCTTTCTTAAATCACCAATTCTAAGGGCGTCTTTGAAATTATGATAACTTAGGATGATTTTTGTCTTTGAGTTTCTCTTCAGGGAAGAAAGGCTAATTTTCATTTTTTCCAAGAAAGCCAACTCAACATCCAGATACTCAAAACCCAATCTGATTCCTTCCCTTATTAGTTTTAGTTTTTTCTCTTCCGGGAAGCGAAATCGGCCGCCCTCCTCTTTTGTCCTTATGGTGAAAATCGCCGGTAGTTTCCACTTTTCTAAAATTTTTTTAAGTTTTCGGAGCTCATCTATTTTTATTCCCGGATATGAATCTATTCTCAACTCAATTATCTCTGCTCCTTTCCTTTTTGCCGTTTTTATCTTTTCTTCCAACTTTCCAAAATCGCTCCTTATAAAAATAGGCAAGGCAATTCTGGCCCTGTTTTTATTTATCTTCTTTTCCATTTTTCTTCAAGTCTTCTCACCTCTCTTTCCCCGATGCCGAAATGGTGAGCAATCTCATGCCAAACAACAAGCCGAACCAGTTCAGATATCCTCTCGGCTGAGGAAGCCAATCTTTCAATGGGTTCTTGAAAAATAGTAATCTTGTCTGGCAATCTCATGCCAAAACTCCTGTTCCAGGCAGTTTTGGGAACCCCTTGATAAAGTCCTAAAAGAGAACCTCCCATTTTCATCCCCACCTGCTTTAACTCATAGGCCGAGGGCTTTTTCTCAACAACGATAGCCACATTGTCCATCTTCTTCCGGATATACTCCGGCAAAGAAGTTACTGCTTTTTCAACCAATTGCTCAAATCTCTCTTCTGTTATTTTTTGTCTCATATGTACTATACTGACTACTTCAGTGATGATTCTTGATGATTTCCTTGCTGAGGCATCTTGTTGAGGTGGAGCATATCGCAGCCGAGCCCCAGAATAGGTTTGCGCTTCAGAAAAAGGTTTGTAAGGCTCGGCGAGATATAGAAGCGCCTGGAAATAAATTTCTTCCTACCACTTACCGCGACTTCGTGCTCCCCGAGGCAAGATGCCTCAGCAAATTTGTTACCAAAGTGGTTAGCAATAAACCTCATAATTATCTGTAAAAAGCCATTAAGGCACGCCTCATTGCCTGCTGGGGTGGCTTTCTTCTGGTATAGTATTCAAACTGGTAAAATGCCTGATAAAGAAGCATTTCTGCTCCAGAAATAATTTTCGCTCCCTTCTTTTTTGCCTCTTTGAGCATCCTTGTCAGATAGGGCTGGTAAACAACATCCATTACCAGTTGCTTTTTTGAGAAAACATCCTGAGGCACCGGCGAAATTTTCTCATAGGGGGCCATTCCCAGAGGCGTGGCATTGATAATAATATCAAAATCTCTCAATTCCTCTAATCTGTCAAATCCGCTAAATTCACATTTCCATTTTTTTGCCAAATCAGCCGCCTGTTGAAGATTTTTATTAAAAATTTTTATTCTCCCTTTTCTTTTCTTCAAGCCATAAACAATCGCTCTGGCCGCTCCTCCTGCTCCGATTATTCCAATTTTCTTTCCTTTGATTCTTGTTCTTTTTTCAATTGGCTTTAAGGCGCCTAGCCAGTCGGTATTGTATCCTTTTAGCAAGCCATTCTGATTAACTATGGTATTTACCGCTCCAATTTCTTCCGCTGCTCTATCTGTCTTGTCTAAATATTTCATTACCTTTGTCTTATGGGGCATTGTGCAGCTTACTCCCCTTATTCCAAGTATCCTTATCGCCTCTATCGCTTTTTTTACCTCTTTTAATTTTACCCGGGCAGCCAAAAAAACAAACCTATCGTCTATCCCCAATGCCCTGTATCCCGCATTGTGTATCAAGGGAGAAAGGGAATGTTCAATTGGGTCTCCTATTACCAGACAAAGTTTTGTTTTGGCAGAAAACATAGATTGCCTTTTGCCCATCTTGGCAAAAAAATTCAAAATATAACCCGAACCACACAGGGCTCAAAATCTCAAATCTCAAAACTCAAATCTCAAATCCAAATCTCAAAAATCAATTTCCAATTTCCAAATTCCAATTTCCAATTAAATTCCAATACTCAATGACCGAATGACCAAATCTTATTAGAATTTTCAATTTCCAATATCCAATTTTCAAATCTCAAAATCTCAAAATTCAAATCTCAAATCTCAAAATTACATCTCAAAATTCAAAATTACTTTTACCTTCCATAGTTGAAATTTATTGAAATTTATTGAAATTTGCTCGCTGTC
>CAZPZY010000073.1:0-2985 GCA_964591195.1 uncultured Candidatus Saccharibacteria bacterium | reverse complement strand
TTTCTTTGGGTGTGGTAGGAATTGAACCTACGGCCTCCATTTTATCAGAATGGCGTTCTACCACTGAACTACACACCCATAAGGATTTTCTCTCTATTAAACTAAACACCCAAAACAAATAGTTCTTTTTTAACCGGAAAGTTGTTTACTCTCTGACTAAAAAGAAGATTTAAACCCAGTTGCTTAAAAACTTCCTTCCACTCCCTTTCAGAATAAAAAGTGGTCTTGGTAGGATTTCTAAAGAGTTTATCAAAGGAAAAGCCATGAAAACGGCAAAAAATGCCTGAAATCCAGGTATCCGGAATATCCTCAAAAACGATAATTTTGTCCCTGCTTACTCTTTTTGCTTCTTCTAAAAGCACCTTGGGTTTGCCTGTGTGGTGCAAAACATAACTGATGAGAACAAGGTCAAAAGAGTTGTCTTTTAGAGGAAGAGATGAGGAACTGCTGAGTTTGAAGGGAATATCAACCACCCTTCGGTCTACAATGTCCACCCCTAAAAGTTCTGCCCGGAAAAATTCTTGGAAGGTCTTTCCAACAATACCTGCCCCGCAACCCAAATCAAGAATCCTCTGACCATCTCTGATAAAATCCCGACATTTCCGGCACATCCTTATCGCTTCCCTCTCATAAAGTTTCCTAAAGAGTCGGTAGTACATAACATAACCGCTTCTCGGAAAATCTTACCTCTCCTTCTCTTGATAAACCTCCTAATCCTCCACTTCAATTGCTCCCATAGGACAGGATCCTTTTGCTTCCTCAATTTCTTTCCTACTCTTTTCTAAATCCGCTCCTTCTTTCACCTTTGACTTGTGGTCCTCATCAAACTCAAAAACCTCCGGAGCAATATTAATACATTGGCCACAGCCAATGCACTTATCTTTGTTGACCTTAACCTTCATATGTTTAATTTTATAGCAATTTCAATCAGCCAAGTCAAGGGGCTTATCTTTTTCCTCCTTCAATAATTTGTTGGACAATATTAACTGGAACCTCTTCGTAGTGGCTAAACTCCATTGTAAATGTTCCTCTGCCTTCAGTTAAACTTCTCAAGGAGGTAGCGTAACCAAACATTTCTGCCAAAGGAACCATAGCGTCAATCACCTTCAGATTGACCCGGTCTTTTGTTTCCTCAATCCTCCCCCGCCTGGCTGATAGGTCACCGATAACATCGCCAAAAAATTGAGGGGGAATAATCACTTCCAGTTTCATAATCGGCTCCAGAAGAACCGGCTTTGCCCTTTTGGCTGCTGCTTGGAAAGCCATAGAACCAGCAATCTTAAAAGCCATCTCCGAAGAATCAACCTCATGAAAGGAGCCGTCATAAAGAGCAACGGAAAGGTCTACCATTGGATAACCAGCCACAATTCCCTTGTCCATTGCCTCCCTTACTCCTTTTTCCACTGCTGGAATAAACTCTTTTGGAATAATGCCGCCCTTAATCTCATCAATGAACTTGAATCCTTCTCCTCTTTTTCGTGGCTCTAATCTCAACCAAACATGACCATATTGCCCTCTTCCGCCTGACTGCCTGATATACTTACCTTCTGCCTTCGCTTCCTGGGTTATTGTTTCTTTATAGGCAACCTCAGGACGGCCAATACTCGCTTCTACATTAAACTCCCGCTTTAAGCGGTCAGCGATTATCTCTAAATGCAGTTCTCCCATCCCTGAAATGATTGTCTGGCCTGTTTCTGTATCCTGTTTCACCCTAAAGGTTGGGTCCTCCTCGGCTAATTTTCTCAAGGAAGCAGCCAGTTTATCCTGGTCTGCCTTTGTCTTCGGCTCAATGCTAATAGATATCACTGGTTCAGGAAATGTAATCTTTTCCAAAACAATGGGATGAGATTCGTCACAAAGGGTATGACCTGTGCTAGTGGATTTTAGCCCAACAGTCGCCGCAATATCCCCAGCAAAAACCTCCTCTACCTCTTCCCGAGAATTGGAATGCATTCTCAAAATCCTACCAATTCTTTCCTTTTCATTGGTTGTGGTATTTAATAAATAGGACCCCCGTTTAAGATAGCCCGAGTAAACCCGGAAATAACTTAGTGTTCCTACATAGGGGTCGGTTGCTATCTTAAAAACGAGAGAGGAAAAGGGCTCATCATCTTTAGGTTTTCTCTCAATTTCCTTGCCCGTCTTTGGGTCGGTTCCTTTTACCGGCGGCAGATCGGCCGGGCTGGGCAAATAATAACAGATGGCATCCAAAAGGGGCTGAACCCCTATATTTTTTAGGGCAGAGCCGCAAAAAACAGGAATTAGTTTGTAGGATATAGTGGCTTTCCTTAAGGTCTTCCTTATTTCGTCAACTGAAAGTTCATTTTCTCCCAGGTACTTTTCTAAAACAGATTCATCCTCGGTAACAATTTTTTCAATTGTTTTTTTTCTCTGCTCTTTTGCCATCTCCAGCAAGTCGTCTGGAATCTCTTTCTCAACTACCCGCTCTCCAAAATCTCCCTCAAAGTACAATGCCTTCATTGTTAATAGGTCAATCACCCCCTTGAAATTACCTTCCGAGCCAATTGGAAGTTGGAGAACAACAGCGTTGGGAGACAATCTTTCCCGAATGGAATCAACTGCTCTATCAAAAGAGGCACCCATTCTATCCAATTTATTGACAAAACAAATTCGGGGGACGCTAAATTTGTCTGCCTGACGCCAAACGGTCTCTGACTGGGGCTCAACTCCAGCCACACCGTCAAAAATAACAACTGCGCCGTCTAAAACCCTCAAGGACCTCTGAACCTCGGCAGTGAAATCAATATGGCCCGGCGTGTCAATAATGTTAATGCGATGCTTCTGGTCACTTCCTTTTCCTCTGGGAGTCCAAAAACAGGTGGTAGCAGCCGAGGTAATGGTAATCCCTCTTTCTCTCTCTTGTGCCATCCAGTCCATAATCGCCTGACCATCATGAACCTCTCCAATCTTATGAGAAATTCCTGTATAAAACAAAACCCGCTCGGTGGTAGTGGTCTTTCCAGC
>CAZPZY010000072.1:0-2999 GCA_964591195.1 uncultured Candidatus Saccharibacteria bacterium | reverse complement strand
AAAATTAACCTATGCCCTTGACAAATAGTTTTGGTTTTGCTATCCTCTAATAAAACTTACCGAACGGTAAGTAAAATTATGAAGAAAACAAAACAGAAGATTTTAAAAATAGCCTCCAAACTATTCTCTGAGTCCTCATTTTCAGATGTCTCAATGCGAAAAATTGCCCAAAAACTGGGAATAACCAAGCCCGCCCTCTACCATCATTTTAAGAGCAAAAAAGAAATTTATTTTGAGGTTCTAAATGAATCCCTTGAAAGATTAAAGAAAGAAATTGAAAAAAGAATCTCTCTAGTAATGTCAAAAGAAGAGATTTTATCTAAAACCATTGAGGGATATTTGGAGTTTTGTCTAAAAGAAAAAAACCTAATCCGTCTTCTCCACTTAAAACCACCCAGAAAGGAGGCGAAAATGAAAGGTAATCTTGAAAAGATAAAAAGGCAAATCAATTCTTTTTTCCAGGAAAAATTGAAAAGGGTTTCAAAAAATCCAGAATTCGTCCATTATCTTTTGGGCGCCTTAGAAGGAATAGCAATGAAGGTCAAGAATTCTTCAAAAAAGAAATTAAACGCCAAAAAGCTTGCCTCCCAAATTACAAAGGCATACTTTGTTATTGAATCAGAATAAAAATATGTTCAAGAGTTTTTTTGTTCAAAGAATAGCCAATTTTGTTAAAAACAAAACCGAACTCTCTGACAAGGATGTCAAGATAATTACCAACATATTTAAGGTCTTCCCTGTTCCATTTACAATAAGAAAAGGGAAAGATGAAAAAGAAAATAAAAAAATTCAGATAAATTCAATCAGGGAGTCATTCTTAAGAAAAAAGGGATGGATTTATGGCGTTCCCCAAAGGATGCTTAAAGAATGGCATCCGAACTGCAAAGAAAAATTTATCAAAAATTTTGTTTTCGGAGGATGGCAAAGAAAGAATAAACTGAGAGAAAGAACAGAAAAAGAGGGTTCTTTCACTCCTGCCACTGTTTTAATCTCCCCCTTAATGAGGTGCAATTATCATTGTGTCGGCTGCTATGCTCAAAACTACACCAAGGCAGACGATATGCCGGAAGAACTCTTTGAAAGGATTGTAAAAGAGGGAGAAGAAATGGGCGTTCAGTTCTATACGCTTTTGGGAGGGGAACCTCTATTAATCTTTGATAGAATCTACAGAATTTTCAAAAAATACAATGATACCGCCTGGGCGCAACTTTTTACCAACGCCTCATTGTTAACAGAAGATGTGGCTAAAAAACTTCAGGAACTGGGAAATCTTTTCATTCAGTTTTCAGTTGAGGGATTTGAAAAAGAAACAGATGAAAGAAGGGGGAAAGGCGCCTTCAAGACAACAATGAAGGCAATGGAGATTTGCCAAAAATACGGCATACCCCATGGATTTTCAGTTACCTATACCAGCAAAAATGCAGATGTTGTCACCTCAGATGAATTTATTGATTTGATGATAGAAAAGGGATGTGTTTGGGGATGGTATTTTCTCTATATGCCTGTTTTCGGAGAAAAAGAAGATATTTCTTTAATGCCCAGTCCAGAACAAAGATATAATCTATGGAAGAGACATCAGGAGATAAGAAATGAGAGGCCTATTATCACTATTGATTTTTGGGGAGATGCTCCTCTGGTAGGAGGATGTATTGCGGGGAAGCACTATATTCATATTAACAACAAGGGCGAGGTAGAGCCCTGTATCTTCACCCACTTTGCTGCAGATAACATCAAGGAAAAGTCCCTAAAAGAGGTAATGGCTTCTCCCCTATTTAAAAAATACAGAGAGATTCAGCCCTATGATAAAAACCTGCTTCTCCCCTGCCCTTTAATTGACCATCCGAGAATAATCAGAGAGTTAGTCAAAAAATTCAATCTCCATCCTACCCATCCCCAAGCAGAAAACTTTATTTATCAACTAGCGCCAAAAATTGACCAGTATTCAAAAAAGGTTCATCCTGTTATGGACAAAACCTGGAAGGAAAACTATGATTCGTCTTACCAAATAGGCTCCTGTCCCTGGTGTTATAAAAATCGGCAACTATAAAAAATTCTTAGCCAGTAGTTTCTTAACCTTTTTGAAAATCTCTTTAATCTCTCTTTTAGCCCCTAATTCTGTTTTTAGTATTGGTTTTAAATTGGCAACAGCCCTGAATATCTTCTTGTCATAAGATATCTTTCCCAGAAGTTTCGTACCTGCCCGTTTTTCTATTTTTTCACTCAGGTTTCTGTTAATATCCCACTTGTTAATTATCAGCGCCCAAGGGATATTGAAGTAATTAACCACCCCTAAAACCCTTTTCAGGTCTGAAAATCCCGAGGGTGTGGGTTCTGTAAGCAAAATAGCAAGATTTGAATCCCGCAGGGAGGCAGTTACTGGACATCCGGTTCCGGGAGCAGAATCAATGACATACAACATTGGTTTGCTTTGCAATCCTGAATGCCACCTAAAACTCCTGCCAACCTTTTCTGCCTCCTTTTTAATCTCTGTAACTATTTTTCCAGAACCCGTTTCTCCCGGGAAAAGTTGGCCTGAAACCAGAGGAAATCCATATCTTGTTTTTTTAACAAGAACCTGGGCGTTCTTAACCGGCTTCATCCTTACAACTCCTTTCGGGCAAAAAATTTCGCAGGCGCCGCATCCTTCGCATAAAAAAGGATTTACCTTTAATCTCCCACCCTTAATCTCCAGGGCATTAAATCGGCATTTTTTTAGGCATTCTTCTTTTTCTTTTTTGGTTAATCTTTTGTCATCAATAATTGCTCTTTCAGAAACACTTATCTTTTTTATTTCCCGCCAATTCCCCGGGTCTCCTAACCAAATTGCCAAATTTGGCGCGTCAACATCACAATCCACTGCCACGGTCCTTCTCTCTCTGGCAAAAAGCATAGCCAAAGATGAGGCCAGCATTGATTTGCCCACTCCCCCCTTTCCGCTTAAAATTACCAATTTAATCTCTTTCATTAACCTCTTAAAAACTATCTAAATTTTTCTAAAA
>CAZPZY010000071.1:0-3006 GCA_964591195.1 uncultured Candidatus Saccharibacteria bacterium | reverse complement strand
TGCCTTTTCAGTTGCTTCTTCCTTATTTAGTCCCTCAAATCTCATAAACAAATCTCTTATCCTGTTTGCCTCCTCCTCTTCTTTGCTTCTTAAAAATCTCTCAACCAGTTCCGTGGCTCTCTTTTCTGCCCATTCTTCTTCGTTTCTTTCCCTTCCCGGTTCTGGTGTAGGATATTTTTCTCTCATATTAAATAATTTCTTCCTCCCGACCTTTCCATAAGTGGGGCATCCGGGGACCAAATTCGCTCTTTTGCTTGGTTTCAAGTATAAATTATTTTGGTTTTGAAGTCAAACAAGCACAAGCCCCCGACAATGCTATTTTCTGCAAGCCCGTGGCATCCTCATCGGAAGGAAATTGTTTGAAATTTTCTGACTGAAGGGGTACATTTATCTTATGGAAGAAAAATACGCCCGATATCTTTTGGAGAAAACAAAAAGGGACTATGATTTGATTGCCTCTGAATTTTCAAAAAGAAGGGCAAAGCCATGGAAGGAGGCAAGGTTTCTGTTTGATAAATACATTTCCCCCGGCCACAAGGTATTGGACACGGGCTGCGGCTGCGGACAGTATGCTGATTTCATTAGAGAAAGAGGCGGAGAGTATTTTGGCGTGGATGTCTCAAAAAAACTAATTGAGATTGCCAAGAAAAAACACCCGGAACTGAAATTTCAAACTGCCAGTGTCCTAAAATTGCCGTTCCCGGAAAACTTCTTTGACCGGGTATATGCCATAGCCCTTCTTCACGCCATTCCCTCTCAAAAATTCAGAGCCCAGGCTCTGAAAGAAATGAAGCGGGTGCTCAAAATAGGTGGACTTTTAATTTTAAGCGTCTGGAACATTGCCAAGAAGAAAAAGAAAAGAAAACTAATTTTGAAATTCGCCCTCTTAAAAATTCTGGGGAAAACCAAACTTGAATTCGGAGACATCTTAACAAACTGGCAGGGAATAAATGACTGCTACTTTCACTGCTTTACAAGGCACGGGTTGAAAAAAGCGGTAGAAATGGCAGGGCTTAAAATAATAGAAGAAGGAGAATTTTCTTTAGGAAAGAAAAAAAGCAAGAATTCGAATTTCTATCTTGTAGCCCAAAAACAAACCAAAAATACTTGACAAAAATTTTGGGATAGTTAATAATAATGCGCGGAGAGGGGGGTGAGAGATTTATTCTCAAAAGGACAGCAGTCGTTGACAAAGGAGATTGATTGAGCTCACTGGCTTTGTCCGAGCCCAGCCTTAAAGGTAAAATCGAGTTTGTCAGGACTGTCTCCCCTCTCCAAAAATTCCAAAAATGCGCCCGGCCAGGCGCATTTTTTTCTGTATTGCATTTGGTTCTTAAAACAACTATAATGTAAATAATGAAAATAACCTTGCTTCAGGAGAAACTTAAAGAAGGGCTTGCTGCCCTTGAAAGGGTTGCGGGAAAATCGCTTTCTCTGCCCATACTAAGCAATGTTTTACTAAAGACAGAAGGAAACTTTCTCTGCATAGAAGCAACCGACCTAGAAATTGGGCTAAAGTGGTGGATTTTAGCCAAAAATGAAGGAGAGGGAAAAATTGCTGTCCCGGCTCAACTTTTCTCCCACTTCGTTTCTCTTCTACCCAAGGGAAATCTGGAAATTGAGACAACAGACGCAACTTTAAGAATAAAACACAACGGACGGGAGACTCAAATAAAAGGATTTACTGGGGAAGATTTCCCCATCATACCACAAGCCAAGGGGGGCGTCACTGCCTTGATTAACAGTAGATTGTTTAGCCAGGGGCTAAGCCAGGTAGCCGGCTTTTCAGCCTATTCCTCTTCCCGGCCTGAAATTTGCGGAGTATATTTCTCCTTAGAAAAAAAACAACTCACAATTGCCGCCACTGATAGTTTTCGCCTGGGAGAAAAAAAACTACCTATTGAAAATACAGGGTCGGAGGAATGCTCATTTATTCTTCCCCAGAAGGCATGCCGAGAAGCCATCAGCATCTTCGGAGAAAGAGAAGGGCAGTTAAAATTAGAGGCATCTTCCAACCAGGTGATGTTTGAACTGCCAATGGAAGAAACAGACCATCCCCAGATTCAATTGGTTTCAAAATTAATTGAAGGAGAATATCCGAATTATCAGGAGATACTTCCCAAAAAATTCTCAACCCAGGTCATCTTTAAAAAGGAGGAAATTTTAGAACAGATAAGAATAGCATCTCTTTTTGGAAAAAAGACAAACGAGATTAAATTGAAGATTGGCTCAAGAGAACAGAAGGTAAGGATTTTCAGCCAAAACCCTGAACTTGGTGAATACAAAGCGGATATAAGTGCCCAGGTAAAGGGGCAAAATCTGGAAATATCTTTTAACTCCAAATTTCTTGCTGAGGGGCTATCAAGTATTAAGGGTCCAGAGGCCTTTTTTGGGCTTAATGGACCGGAGGGAGCGGCAATAATAAAACCCAGCGACAACACTGAAAACTATTTCTACATTGTTATGCCAATAAAAAACACATAACAATCGCGCTCTAAAACTTCTACCTCAACTCCGCTTCTCAAACCCTTCTCCAAAATTGCCAACCAAGCTTGGTAATGGTCTGATATTATCCTCTTCTTCAAGGAGGAGAAAAGAGAGAGGAGGAATTTTTCATTCTTCTGCATCCGGGGCTATGGGGGTAAACCTTTCCTTTGGGAGAGTAGGCAAAACCTTTAACATAAATTTCCTCCACAAAGGGGCGGCTAGAAAAGCGCCACGCATAGGGCTGTTGTCGTTATTTCCCACCCAGGTCCCCACGACAATGGAAGGGGTATATCCGATAGCCCAGAAATCGCGAAAATCATTAGTTGTTCCTGTCTTTACGGCTACCTGATAATCCTTAAAATAAAGCGCTGAATGATATCCAAACAATGGAGCCCGGGCTTCGTTGTCGGAAAGGATGCTGTTTATAAGCTGCGCTGGCTTTTCTTCCAAGACCCTCCGAGGAGTGGGCTCAGGTTTTTCAATTATATTGCCCTGAGGGTCTTCAATTCTCAAAATAGA
>CAZPZY010000070.1:0-3084 GCA_964591195.1 uncultured Candidatus Saccharibacteria bacterium | reverse complement strand
CAACTATGGAAGGTAAAAGGTAATTTTGAATTTTGAGATGTAATTTTGAGATTTGCCCCGTACCACGTAGGGTACAGGGCAACCCTGAACCCTATGTGGTTCAGGGTTGAGATTTGAATTTTGAATTAATTGATTATGTTTTATCTTTTATCATTCCTTTGGCTGGTAAGGGAGATGAAAGGCCTTTTGTTTTGGCTTTATCTCTGGCAGTTGAAAGAATATCACATCGGCAGATTTAAGGCGCATTTTCATACAGCAAAAGGAAAGCAGTTATTGGTTAACAAGATTTTGATTATAAAGATTGCTTTGGCTTTTGGCATAGGTCTTGCTTTTATTGATTTTAGTTTTTTTCTTCCTTTTATTCTTCTGGGAATTGTTGGGGTATTCATTTTATATTTTCTGGAGGCAGTTAAATTTTTTAAAGATTGGCAGGAGAAAAGATTGAAAAAGCCGGTTTTAACCAAAAAAACCTTAATTCTAATTTCAGTTGGATTGCTTTTAGAGATTTTATTTCTTTTTGTTCTTTATAAAAACCTCAGACAAACTATTTCTTATTTTACCTTTTACCTTTTGATTTTTGATATTTTCACCCCTGTTATTATTTCTTTTGTTGTTCTTTTCTTTCAACCATTAACTATACTTTGGCGGATATGGACAATTAGAAAAGCCAAGAAAAAAAGAAAAGAACTCAAAAATCTATTGGTTATTGGGATTACAGGAAGTTATGGCAAGACCTCAACCAAAGAGTTTTTGGCAAAAATTTTGAGCGAGAAATTTGGAAATGAAAAGGTAGGGAAGACGAAGGGACACCAAAATTCTGAGGTTGGTATTTCAAGGTGTCTCTTGAATGACATCAGGCCGGAGCATAAATTTTTTGTTGTTGAAATGGGCGCCTACAATAGGGGAGGGATAAAATTGCTTTGCGATATTATAAAGCCCCAAATCGGGATTCTAACTGGAATTTCAGAACAGCACCTGGCCACATTTGGAAGCCAAGAAAATATCATTAAGACAAAGTTTGAATTGATAGAGGCGCTTCCTGAAAATGGCACAGCGATTCTTAATGGAGACAATAGATATATAAGGTCAAAAATAGGTTCCTTTTTAGGAGAAGGAAAAATAAGGGTGAAAAATAGGATATTTTATTCCACTAAAGAAAAGTTGGATGTCTGGGCAGAAGAGGTGAGGGTAGGGAAAAAGGGTCTCTCTTTTAGGGTTGTTACAAGGGAAGGAAAAAGAACTGATATTAAATCAGCCCTGATAGGCAGACAGAACGTGGAAAATCTACTGGGGGCTATTTGCGCTGCTTGTCAACTGAAAATGAACCTGAAAGAGATATCTCAGGCAATTGAGAAAATAAAAGTTGAGGACGCCGGGGTAAAATTGGTTAAGGGAAGATTTAACATCTTGGACTCTAGTTATTCGGCAAACCCAGATGGGGTAATTGCTGATTTAGATTATCTGACCCTTTGGGAAGGTAAGAAGGCAATAATTATGCCTTCTCTTATTGAACTTGGGACAGCAGCCCGGCAGGTGCATTGGCGAATTGGCAAAAAAATTGGCAAGGTCTGCGACCTGGCTATAATAACCACCAGAGATTATTTTGAAGAGATTCGCCAGGCGGCTGTAGGCGAGGGGATGGCTTCCGACAAGGTCCTTTGCCTTGAATCTCCGAGCAGTATTTTGGAGAAGGTAAGGGATTTTGAGGGCAGTAATGATATTATTTTAATTGAAGGAAGGGTGGGAAGGGCAATTGTTGATGAATTGAAGAAATGAATTTAGCAAAAAAAGCAATTTTTATCTCTTTATCTCCAAATGTTGAGGAGGATGATATTAGATTGGTTTTGGAATTAATAAGAAAGCCCGGGATTTGGAAAAAGGGAGAGGGAATTGAAAAACTGGAAGAGGAATTTAAGAAATTTCTGGGAATAAAATATGCCTTTTCCTTTAACAGTGGCAGGTCTGCCCTTTTGGCGATTTTGACCGCTTTGGACATAGGAGAGGGCGATGAGGTTTTGCTTCAGGCATTTACATGCAATGCGGCAGTAAATCCGATTTTATCAAGAAAGGCACTTCCTGTTTTTGTTGACATTGATGATAAATTGAATCTATCCGTTGAGGACCTAAAGAGAAAAATTACACCGAGAGCAAGGGCAATAATTGTTCAGCATACATTTGGCTATCCGGCACAACTTGGACCCATCTTAAAAATTGCCAAAGAGAATAATTTGTACCTGATTGAGGACTGCGCCCATTCCTTGGGAGCAAGGTATAAGGAAGGGCTCTGTGGTACCTTTGGGGACGCCTCTTTTTTCTCCCTGGGTAGGGACAAGGTTATTTCTTCGGTTTTTGGAGGAATGGCACTTACCAATAATGATAAAATAGGAAAAGAGATAAAAAGGTTTTGGGAGGGAATTGGTTTTCCTTCAGACCTCTGGACCTTCCAGCAGTTGTTGCATCCCTTGTTGACAAATTACCTTGTTTTTCCTGCCTATGGAGCCAACCGACGTTTGGGCAGAATTGTTTTGGGAATATTCCATAAACTTTTTATCTTGTCCAAGGCAGTTAGTTGGAAGGAAAAAAAGGGGCAAATGCCGGGCTGGTTTATCCAAAGAATGGCAAATGCCTTGGCAATTTTGGCTGAAAATCAACTTAGGAAACTGGAGAGATTTAATCAGCACCGGAAGAAGATAGCGGAATTCTACCGTCAGAAACTGAAGGATAGGTTTGAAATGCCTTTTTTGGAAGAGGAAGAAGATGTCTTTCCGATTTTTATGCGTTTTCCTATTTTGGCAAACAAAAATACGGACCAGATTTTGAAAAAAGCGGCAGAGAGAAAAATTTATCTGAACGATGGTTGGAGGAAGAGCCCGATAGTGCCAGAGGATACAGATTTAGAGAGGATGAGATATAAATTAGGCAGTTGCCCCAGAGCCGAAGAATTGGCAAAAAGGATTGTAAATCTGCCAACCCACATCAACATTTCTTTTGAAAAGGCAGAAAGGATTGTCAATTTTCTTAAAATGGAATTGTCAGGGTCAAGATAACAAGGGGATATGGAATTTGAGATAAAAGAAATAAGGG
>CAZPZY010000069.1:0-3141 GCA_964591195.1 uncultured Candidatus Saccharibacteria bacterium | reverse complement strand
TTTCGCACCGAAGGTGCTAATTTCTATGAATTTCTATTTTATTTGTTTCGGATTTAGGATTTCGGATTTTTAAATTTATCTCATACCAAAAAATCACTCTCAATTTTTACTCTTTTGGGAAAAATCCAGGGAAACCTAAAGCCAAAAAAATAAACCAGATTGTTTACTATTTTTGAGAAAAAAATTTTTGGAAGGAAAAATTGTTTTACCATTTTTCTGTATCTTTCAAAATCAGGAAAACTTTCCAAAAGCATATCAGCGGCTGTTAGCCCCCATATTACCCCTCCCCCACTCCAGGGCTTGGTCAGTCCTGCTGCCTCACCGCAAAGGGTTATCTTTTGGCTACAAGGAAGGGCAAAGCCCTGAGAAACAAAAGATGATTTTTTTTCCTTCAGACAAATGTTGTTTTTTTCAAGAAATGCCTCAAACATTGGTTGTGCCTGGTTTTTAGGGCCAATTATTCCGTATTCTATTTCTTCTCCCCTGGGGATTTTCCATATAAATCCCTCTTTTACCGGCCAGGCCTCAACATAATCTGATTTTGAGACCGAAGGAGTAAATCCAAGCAAAGCCAAACGACACTTTTCCTGACTAAGATTTTGGCTTTTTCTGACAATAGAAAATGAACCTTCGCTACCAATAATTTTATCAAAGTTCTTCTGAATTTCAACAAGGTCTTTGATTTTTATATTGTGGTTTAGCACAATTTTCGCTCCGGCCTCTTGTGCCTTTCTGTAAATCAGGTTATCCAATTCAAAATGGCTCATCACAAAAAAATTTTTGGAGAAGTCAACCCTAACCTCCTTCTTAGGGAAATGGATAAGAACGTACCTGATATTGTTTTGGATTAATTTTTCACTCTGGGGAAAAAAATCCAGAATTCTTTCAGAAAAAAGGCCTGAACAGACCTCTTTTCCAATTTTTTCTTTTCTCTCAAAGACAGTTACCTTGTGAGCCATCTCCGACAACTTCCAGGCAAGATATAATCCGCAGGTTCCTCCTCCAATAATGGCTATCTTCATAGATTTGTTTTGTCTTTCTTGATTCATTCTTTTTTTCATTACCTACAATATAGCCGACAGCAAAAGAAAGCAAAGAAATCAAAACCACTCCAATAAACAAAACAATGTCCTCTTGATATTTTTTGACAAATTCTTTTATTTTTGTTAGAATCAGAAGAAAATAATTTTTCATATGGCTAAAACAAAATCAGCAGGTTCAACCCGTCTGGGAAGAGATTCTCAACCAAAATATCTTGGGGTGAAGTTATTCGGCGGTCAAAAGGTCAGAACAGGCCAGGTTTTGGTTCGTCAAAGAGGAACAAGATTCCTTCCCGGAAAAAATGTCAGGCGGGGCCGAGATGACACCCTATATGCTGTTAAAAGCGGAACTGTTCAGTTTGTAATCAAGCGAAAAAAGGGATTTAACGGCGCTCAAAAGCTTGTTAAGGTTGTAAATGTAGAATAATGAATTTATTTCTTGATGCACCTTTTGATAAACTCTCTAAACAAGGGATGGGGCCGAAGAGGCCTTGATTTAAATTCCGGGTGAAACTGGGTTCCGACAAAAAAAGGATGGTTCTTTGTCTCTATAATTTCAACCAGGTTTCTTTCGGGATTGATTCCTGAAAAGACCAATCCCTTCTTCTCTAATATTCCTCTAAATTCATTATTTAGTTCGTATCGGTGACGATGGCGTTCTGAAATAATGTATTTTTCCTTCAGATTTACCTTTTTTGTTAAGGGATTAGAAGATAGATATGCTCTCCAGCTCTTGCTTCCTGTTTTCAGTTCGCATCTGTAGGCGCCCAAGCGCATTGTTCCGCCATATTTTTTCTCCCTCAAGAGTTTTTTTTGTTCGGGAATAATGTCTATTACCGGATATTTGGTTTTTGGATTAAACTCTGTGGAATTGGCATTTCTGAGTCCGCAGACGTTTCTGGCAAATTCAATTGTTGCTAACTGCATTCCCAAACACAGCCCAAGAAAAGGAAGTTTGTTCTCTCGGCAGAAGCCAATGGCTTTTATTTTTCCCTCAACCCCCCGTTTACCAAACCCTCCAGGCACAATGATGCCGTCATATTTCTTTAGTTCCTTCAGTCGTCTGGAAGATAAGTGTCCCTCGTAATTTTCTGCTGAAATCCAATGAATCTTCGGTTTTCTCTTTAGCGACCAGGCAGCGTGTTTTATCGCTTCAATCACCGAGATGTAGGAATCTGTAAGGGTGAATTTTCCACTTCCAAAGTATTTTCCCACTATGCCAATTTTTACCTGTTTTTTGGTCTTTTTAATAGTTTTTACCAGTTTTTTCCAGTCGCTTAAATTCTTTTTTCTTGCCTTAAGGTCTAATTTTTTTAGTATCCTTTGTCCTAAATTCTCTTTTTCAAAATTAAGCGGAATTTCATAGATTGAGTCAACATCTGGAGCCGAGATGACATCTTCTCTTTGAACATTGCAAAAGGTTGAAATTTTCCTTTTTCTTGGTTCATCCAATGGAAGGTCTGACCTTGCCAGAATAATGTCGGGCTGGATGCCTGCCTCATTTAGTAATCTTACCGCGGTTTGGGTGGGTTTTGTTTTCATCTCGCCGATTTTTTGGGGAATTGGAAGATAGGAAACCAAAATAAAAAGGACATTTTGATTTTCTTTCAGCCGCATCATTCGGGCTGCTTCTAAAAATAAAAGATTCTGATACTCCCCTACCGTTCCCCCGATTTCTATTAAGATAAAGTCTGCTTTGCTCTTCTTTGCCACTTTTTCTATGCGGTAGATTACCTCATTGGGGATATCAGGGACCACCTCAACACACCTTCCTCCGTATTCCATATTTCTTTCCTTTCTAATTACTGCCTGATATACCCGGCCAGTGGTAATATAATTGTCGCTTGACAGGTTTTCGTCTAAAAATCTTTCGTAGTTTCCCACATCCTGGTCGCATTCAGTTCCGTCATCGGTGACAAAAATCTCTCCGTGTTCAATGGGATTCATCGTTCCGGCGTCAACATTTATATAAGGGTCAATTTTTACCGCCTGTACCTTAAACCCCTTTGATTGTAAAATTTTTCCAACAGAAGAAACCGCCGTTCCTTTCCCAATACCCGACATTACACCGCCGGCGACAAAAATGTATTTTGGCATACAA
>CAZPZY010000068.1:0-3166 GCA_964591195.1 uncultured Candidatus Saccharibacteria bacterium | reverse complement strand
ACTGCCTTGTCATTTCAGGTCCATTTTTTGCTCCAATGTTAATATGAACAGAGACGCCATCGGCTCCCAAACGAATCGCCTCCTCAACAGAAGAAACCAAAGTCTTGTAGTTCGCATCAGGGTCGGCTTTTGTGCTTGCCGAGATATGGACGATCAGTCCTGTTTCTCCCGAAAAGCAGTTTTTGACAATTCCTTTGTGGAGCAAAACCGCATCTGCTCCCCCCTTGGCTACCTTGCCGATAGCCTCGGCCATATCAACCAAACCATCAATCGGTCCCAAACTTACCCCATGGTCCATAGGCACCACAATTAAATTCTTTGATTCCTTATTAAATAATCTCTTGAGCCGTATTTCTTTTCCTTTTGCCATAGTTTTTTATAAACTACTACTGACTAAAACATTCGACCTTTTCCTAAAAATAAAATAGCCCCTTTCAAGGGGCTGATTTTGTTTAAGTGCTTTTTACCTTATTTTTATTTTTTACACCACAAAACCAACCCCTTCATAAGGGCTAAAGAAATAAAAATTAAAGAAAAATGTCTGGCTTTGATTATCTGATAACATCGGACTATGAAATAGTACACTAGCCCAACAAAGATGTCAAGTCCTTTACCTTGTCCTTCTTCTCCCAGGCAAAACCCGCCTTTTCTCTACCAAAGTGGCCAAAACAAGCAGTTTTCTGATAGATGGGCTCCAGTAGATTTAACTGCCTTATTATCCCACCGGGCGAGAGGTCAAAAACCCTGGAGGCAGCCGCCTTCAGCCGTTTCTCATCCACCCTGTTTGCCCCAAAGGTATCAACCACAAATTCCGTGGGCTTGGTTCCGCCAATAACATAAGAGAGTTTAACCAAACATTTCTCTGCCAGCCCGGCTGCAACAATGTTTTTGGCTATATAACGAGCCATATAGGCGGCGGATCTGTCCACCTTTGTGGGATCCTTTCCGGAAAAAGCGCCACCACCAATAGGCACTTCAGGCCCATAGGCATCAACCACATTTTTCCTTCCAGTCATACCTGTATCCGATACAGGTCCCCCAATAACAAATCTCCCCGTATTATTAATGTAAAATTTTGTTTTCTTGTCTAAAAGAGGTCCACAGACAGGCCTTATTACCTTTTTAATAATATCCTCCTTAATCTGCAATTGAGAAATTCCTGGATCGTGTTGAGCGGCAATTACAACACTGGTCAAACGCTTAGCAATCCCGTTTTCATATTCAAGGGTCACCTGCGACTTTCCATCAGGTCTTAAATAGGGAAGAATCTTGTTTTTCCTTACATCTGTAAGTTGTTTGGTTAGTTTATGGGCTAAAACTATGCCCAAAGGCATCAGTTCCGGGGTTTCATTTGTGGCATAACCAATAGATATTCCCTGGTCGCCTGCTCCCTGTTTCTTCGTTGCTGTCTTCCTTACCCCCCTGGCAATATCCGGTGATTGGCCGGAGATAGAGTTCAAAATTCCCACCGTATGACCATCCAATCCATAATCAGGTCTATCATAGCCGATATCCAAAATCGTCTTTCTCGTCAATCTGTTAAGGTCAACCCAAGCCCTTGTTGTAATCTCTCCAGCAATAATAACATAGCCCTTTGAGGTAAAAACCTCACACGCCACCCGTGCTGATTTATCCTGTTTTAGAATCTCGTCCAAAATGGTATCGGCGATGATATCAGCCATCTTGTCCGGATGTCCCGGGCAGACCGATTCGGCTGTTTGAAGATTTCTTCTCATATATAAATAAATTTTTTATATCTTACACTACGGGCAAGCAAAAGTCAATTTTTTTATTTCAGACAAAATTTCTTTGGCTGCTCGTCGGCAGTTATCCTCTGCCATTATCGCCTCTGATACTGCCACCCCATCTGCTGACCATCCTGCCACCTTTTTAACATTGTTTTTGTTTATACCACCAATTGCCATAATCGGCAGGTCAATTTTTTCTTTAATCTTCTTAATCATAAGTGGGTCAATTAATGAGGCATCTTTCTTTGTCCTGCTGGGAAAAAGAGCGCCAAGGGAAAGATAGTCGGCTCCGTCTGCCTGGGCTTTTTCTGCTTCTTTCAGTGAATGAACTGTCCGCCCAATAATTTTATCAAAGGGAAGCATCTTTCTTGCTGTCCTTATGGGCAGGTCTTTATCTCCCAGATGCACCCCGTCTGAATCCACAGCCAAGGCAATGTCCAGATAGTCATTGATTAAAAAAAGAACCCCTGTTTTTTGGCACAATCTCCTAAATGAAAAAGCATTTTTTAGAACCCTTCTCTTGCTGTTTATTTTATCCCGGTATTGAACCGCCCTTACTCCTCCTGAAATTGCCTCTTTTAGTTTTCCAATCGGTTTTTCTCTCTTGAGATACTTGGCGTCTAGAATTAGACAAAGGGGAAACAATCTTTTAATTTTTTCTTTCCTGACAATTTTAGAAACAATTTCTTTTTCCAAAGAATACAACAAAAAGCGCTTCTCTTGAAGTTTTCGCCATTTTTTAATTTTCAAAAACTTAAAATACTCCTCCAGGACCCTTAGGGATTCCTCAACCCTTTTGGCATTGGCAATAACTATCTCATCAATACCTTGTCTTGTTCCTTCATTGGCAAGAATTAAAGATGCGCCAATGTCTCTTCCGCGGGAATTAAGCAGTTGCAATTTCAAGCCACAACTTGCCTCTGTTAAAAAATGACGCATCTTCTTGAACTCTCTTGTCATCCTTAAATCTTTTAAAACAAAACGGCAGGTATCCTCCAGCACCCTCAATCCCTCATCAAGCCGTCCAAAATTGGCATCCAAAACAGAAACAATGTTTTTATCCAAATTCCTCATCTCTATTAGAATCTCAAAACTCAAATCTCAACCCTGAACCACATAGGGTTCAGGGTTGCCCTGTACCCGACGTGGTACAGGGCAAATCTCAAAATTACATCTCAAAATTCAAAATTATTATTTTATTTTAAATCCTAAACTCTAAATTCCGGGCGAAAAATTCATTTTGCATTTTGAATTGTCATTTTGAGATTTGCATTTTGAGATTTGCATTAAATTTATTTCATTTTGCATTTTGAGATTTGCATTTTGCATTTTTTTATTTAATTTGCATCATCTTATTCTACCGGCTATAATAATGATAATGGAATTTTGGCAGGTTATCAATCTAGAACAGGTAGGAA
>CAZPZY010000067.1:0-3245 GCA_964591195.1 uncultured Candidatus Saccharibacteria bacterium | reverse complement strand
GTTCGGCCAATGGGAAGGCCGGCTGCTGGGGTGAAAGGCATTGGTTTAGAAAAAGGAGATTGTGTCATAGGAATGGATGTTATAAGCGGGACAAAAGCAAAGCAGTACCTTTTGGTAATTACAGAAAACGGATACGGAAAGAGGACATCTATAAGGGAATATCGGCGTCAGGGAAGGGGAGGAAGAGGGATTATTTCTGCCAAGGTTAACCCAAAAACAGGGGATCTGGTTTTCTCAAAGGTTTTGGGTGAGGAGGAGAAGGACCTGGTTGTTATTTCCCAGAAAGGACAGGTTATTCGCTTGAAGTTGTCTCAGATTTCAAAGCTTTCCCGGTCTGCCCGGGGAGTAAGAATAATGCGGCTGGAAAGCTCAGACAGGGTGGCTTCAGCCGCCTGTCTGTAGACCTTGACATTTTGTTTATTCCTTGTAAACTTTTAATAATGTAAAGGTCGAATTGTTCTAAAAGAGCAAACGATTGTAGGTATTTTAAATTATGAAGAAAATTTTAGCCATTCTGATTTTGGCTGCTAGCGTGGCTGTTTTCGCTAGCCCGGTTCTGGCTACTACCACCGAATGCTGCAGAATACATAGCACCTTTAAATTTGATGGCGAGACATGGTACTCGGGAAGCTGTTATGGGAATGTGAGCGGTACAGCATGTGTGGATGTGAATGGTAAGGTACTTTGTTCTACTACAACAGCGAGAGATAGTTGGGGAGTAGCTTGTGTGTTGAACTCTATTTACAGAGCGGCTAATATAATTTTTGCCATCTTACTGGTCTTGGGAATAATTTTGGGTCTTTATGCTGGATACAACTTTATGACCTCAGCCGGGGAGGAAAAAAAGGTGGAGACAGCAAGAAATTACTTCCTTTACGCTATTATTGGGATACTTGTTGCCTTTTTTGCCAGAGCCATTCCTTCTATTGTTGCCCTGATACTTTAAGGATGGCTCAGGTAAGGATAAGGAGATAGGCCCCCCACTATATTGATGTAGTGGGGGTTGTTGTCAAAAGGGCATAGAATTGATAAGATTTTAAGGGAGTGTCCCCGTGGTGGAATTGGTAGACACGCCCCGCACTTTTTGTCGGAGTGGCGGAACTGGTAGACGCGCTGGGTTTAGGACCCAGTGGAGAAATCCATGAGAGTTCGAATCTCTCCTCCGACACATTTAAAAAGTGCGGGGTCCGAAAAGGGTGCAGGTTCAAATCCTGCCGGGGACACACTATTTTGAAAATTTCTCTACCAAAAGCCAATAGGGGTCTGTTTTCGGATGTTTAAGCGGCTTTTGTTTCCCTTTTTTGATTATTTTTAATCCCTGCTTTTTGTCTACCACCTTTCCCACTGCCCGAGCGGTTATCCCTTTTTTATCCAATGCCTTGATTACCCGGCTTGTTTCTTTTTTGTCTACCATAGCCAAAAGGGTTCCTTCACTGATGGCAGAGAAGGGGTCAAAATCAAACAATTTGGCAGTTTTTCTGACAACCGGCTGGATGGGGATAGATTCTTCCTCAATAACCAGTCCATAGTTTCCTGTTTTTGCCATTTCATACAATCCTCCCCATATTCCGTATTCAGTGGCATCGTGCATAGCGTGGACCCCTTTGAAATTTCTGGCAATAGCGCAGTCGTCCATTACTGACATTTGATAAAAGAGATTACTGGCTTCTTTTTGGAATTTTTTGCCTCCTGCCTTAATGAACTTATCGGGAAAAAGAACCGAGAGAAGAGCAGTGGCTTCTATTCCTGGTCCCTTGGTGACAATCACCCTGTCGCCTGTTTTTACCTTATGGGGACCTGTTAACTCTTTTTGGCTTCCTATGGCAATTGCGGTTGCTCCTCCTATCATTGGGTAATTACATCCTTGGTATCTTCCGGTATGGCCGGTTATTATGGCAATTTTGTATTTTTTTGCCTCAAGGTTGATTGTTTTCCATATTTTTTCCAACTGGGATTCTTTCATTTCCGTGGGCAGGTTTAGGTCTATTGTCAGGTATCTTGGCTTAAGGCCGGAGACCGCTACATCAGAGAAGATAATATGAAAGGCAAACCAGGCCGCTTTTTCCCAGCCCAGTTCTGGGACAATAAAGAAGGGGTCGGTTGATAAGGCAAGGCACTTGGTTCCTATTTTTACCACTCCGTAGTCAACCCCGGACTGCGGTCCTTGAATGATATTTTTGTCTTTTGAGCCGAGTTGGGGATAAATAACCCGCTTGAAAAATTCTGGATTTATCTTGCCCAGTTCAGACATTTTTTGTTTTTATCGCTTTTAGCCGAAAGAAATTTTAAATTTTACATTCTTTTTTTGACGACTCTTTGTTGAATAGTATTTGGTTAAGAATTTTGCTTTTTCTAAAATCCTTGAAGGGACTTTTCTTTTAGAGTAAGAACGGACAAGGGTAAGAGGTCCCGGATAGTTTTCCATTTCAATCAAAACATCACTCCTTTTAGCCAATTTTCTAATTTTTTTATTCTCTTCTTCGTTTCGGCCCACAATGATTTTTACCTTTTCCTGCCAAAAATGCCGCCCCAGTTTTAATAGTTCAATGTCATTGCCTTGACACCGGGGATATTTTTCAAATAAATCTTTTAATTTTTTGGAAAATTCTAAATCAGTGAGAAGGCAACCGCCGGCAGGGCTTGGATAAGATTTAATCTTAAATTTTTTCGCCAGTTTTAACTGCCTTTTTCGGGAGCGTCCGGAGATGTCTAAGAGTTTTTTTCTTTCTATTAGACCTTTTTTTTCCGGGATTGTCGGTTCTAACAGTTTTGCTGACAAGGGCCTTAAAAGATAACCCTTTAAGCCTGATTTTTTTTCGATTAATTTCAGGGATTTCAGGTTTTGGCTCATTGGTCTTTCTCCCAAAACCTCGCCGGTTGCCACAAAGTCAAATTTTTCTTTTAACATTATCTTTTTTGCCTTCTTTAGCATTAGGATATGACAATCAATACAGGGATTCATTCCCTTGCCGTAGCCATATTTCGGTTTTTTTACCAGATTTAGGTGCTCTTTTGAAAGGTCAATTATTTTTATTGGGATGTTTAATGCCCTGGCGGCTTTTTTGGCTAATTTTTCATTGAAAAAATAACTTTTGAAGCCCAATCCCTTAATTTTTACTCCTTGGGCTTCTAAAATTTTTACTGCCAAGATAGAATCCAATCCTCCTGATAATAAGACCAGCGCTTTAGTTCTTTTCATAGTTTTAATTCTTAAACTATTTTTTCCTTTTGTCAACTTTTTCTAC
>CAZPZY010000066.1:0-3301 GCA_964591195.1 uncultured Candidatus Saccharibacteria bacterium | reverse complement strand
TTTCCCAATACCCGACATTACACCGCCGGCGACAAAAATGTATTTTGGCATACAAAGATTATTTTTCCTCAGTTACAATTACCTTAATCTCGGCCTCTAATCCGTGTTCAAAATTAATTTTTACCGGATACTCCCCTATCTCCTTAATTGGCTTTGGTATCTCAATTTGAGATTTTTTGATATCAAAGCCCATCTCAGCCAATTTTTTGCTGACCATTTGGCTAGTGACCGACTCAAAGAGTTGCCCCTTTTCTCCTGTTTTTAGAGAAATTGTTATTTCTTGTCCTTCAATCTGGGCTGCCATTTTCTGGACCTTTCTTAACTGCTCTTCTGCTTTTCTTAACTCTTCTTCTTTTTTAATTTTGGCTATTTTTATGTTCTTTGCTGTAGCCAATTTTGCCAATCCCCTCGGTATCAAAAAATTTCTGGCATAACCGTCAGAAACCTCCTTTATTTCATATTTCTTGCCTAGTTTGTCTATGTCTTCAAGAAGAACAATCTTCATAGTTTGATTATTTTATTTGTACTATGTCTAACCACTTCAGTAACAATCCTTGATAATTTCTCTGCTGAGGCATCTTGTTGAGGTGGAGCATATCGCAGCCGAGCCCCAGAATAAGTTTGCGTTTCAGAAGAAGGTTTGTAAGGCTCGGTTAGATTTTGGAAGCGCCTGGGAATAAATCTTTTCCTACTACTTACCGCGACTTCGTGCTCCCCGAGGCAAGATGCCTCAGCAAATCTGTTACCAAAGTGGTTAGCAGATACATTTTATTTTTTCACAAATTTTTTATTATTTCAAGCGCTTTTTCCAACTGAGGGTCTTTTCCCTCTTCATAATCTTTTTCAGTCATTTTCACTTCTATATCGGGCTTCAGTCCCTTTTCGTTAATGCAGTTTCCCTTTGGGGTTAACCACCTGGCAACTGTTACTTTTAGGGAAGAGTTATTTTTCAGCCCTTCTATCAATTCTTGTACTGATCCTTTTCCAAATGAGGTTTCTCCAATTAATTTTACTTTGCGGTTATCCCGCAAGGCACCAGCCAGTATTTCTGAAGCCGAAGCAGAACCATTGTTAATTAGGACTACAACAGGGTAATTAATAAATACACTAGGACCGTTTGACCTATAAACCTTCTGTTTTTTCTTTCCTCCAAAATCTTCAATTACTACAATCTCGCCTTTTTTCAAAAACCAGCCGGCTATTTGCTGTGAAACAACTAAATATCCGCCGGGATTATTTCTTAGGTCCAAAATAATTTTTTTTGCTGAATCTTCCAAGATTTTATCAGCGGCCTTGCTGAAATCCTCTCCTGTTCTTTCAGAAAACTGATAAATCTTGATGTAAGCAACTTTTTCACCCTTTACATCTTTTATTTCCAGTTTCAGGGAAGGAATTTTAATTACATCTCTTACAATGCGAATCTTTTTTGGCTTCTCCCAGTTTTTTCTTAAAATAGTTAACTCTACTTCTGTACCCTTTGGTCCTCTGATAAGGTCAGCCGCCTGGTCAATAGTGAGATCAGAAGTGGACGTTCCGTTTATTTCTAAAATTTTATCCCCAGCCCTTAATCCCGCCTTCTGGGCAGGAGTTCCCTCCAGAGGGGCAATGACCTGGAGTTGATTCTTTTTTATCCCGATTTCCATTCCTACGCCTTCAAAAGAGCCCTTTACATTTTCCTCAAAATGTTTGGTTTCTTTGGGGGTAAAAAAAACAGTATAAGGATCACCTATGGATTTGACCATTCCTGCAGCTGCCCCATAAATCATCTTTTGGCTATCAATTTTTGTCTTGTCAACAAATTTTTCTTCTAATCTGTGGTAAACATCGCAAAGAAGGGCTATATCGCTACTTGAGGAAAAGCAGGGTTCTAATTTATATTTCCCGAAATATATTTTTCCAAGATAAAATCCTAAGACAAAACTGCCTACTATGCTGAAGGCGGTGAAAAAGGAAAAAATGAAAAAAACTCTAGATCTGCCTTTCATCTTTATCAATTTTTTTTCAGCAGCAAAGCAGGAAATAAATTGAGGTTTGACCAGGCGGTTCCTTGTTTATTTCTTTCCTAAAATTTTGAACATTTTTGTTCCGCAAACAGGACAAACTCCGGTTACTGCTCTTCTCGTGGTTCCTCCCTTGCCTTTCATTGTGATTTCTTTCTCATCTTTCATTTCCTGCTTTTTTTTGCATTTTACACAATAAGCAATAGTTCCCATAGTAGTTTAATTAAACACTTTTCAAAATCTGCCGACCTTTTTATTACCCGCCAGGGTTTTGGCGGAAGAATTTAGATGAAACCAATTCTCATAGGTTTCTTCTTTAATTATTATACCACATTATTATACCACAATTATCTCTTCTCTTTTAGGTCCGGTGGAAATGAATTTAATGGGAACTTTTAGCAATTCTTCAACTTTCTTTACATAAAGACGGGATTCTTTTGGCAGGTCAGAAAATTTCCGGCATCCCTTAGGAAAGTCACTCCATCCCGGCAATTCAATATATACAGGTTGAACCTCAGATAATCGGGAGATAGAAAATTCTGTTTTGTACCTAACACAGACATTAATTTTTTCTATCCCAGTTAAACTATCAAGCCGCGTAAGAGCTAAAGATGTAAAACCGTTTATTTTTGCTGCGTATCTTAACAAAACAGTATCCAGCCAACCGCATCTTCTTGGTCTTCCTGTTGTTGCTCCATATTCCTGATTTCTATCCCTAAAATCGGAGACAAAACTTCCTTTCATCTCCGTTGGAAAGGGCTGTTTTCCTCCTCCCACTCGGGTGGTGTATGCCTTAACCACTCCTATTATCTGATTAATTTCCATTGGCGGAATTCCGCTTCCTTGGGAAGCACTTGCCGCTATACAGCCAGACGAGGTAACATCAGGATAGGTTCCAAAATCGATATCTAAAAGGGTTCCCTGGGCTCCTTCCAGCAAAATGTTTTTCTTTTTTGCTATTGCTTCCCAAAGTATAAATTCTGTCTGACTGATATAGGGCTGCAAGAGAGAGCCAAAGGAAAGCATTTTTTTTAGCAAGACATCTGGAGAGAGATTAAGTTTTTTCCCCAGCAAATCCTTTTCTCGGTGATAGACAAAGAAAAATTTTTCTTCGAAGTCCCTCTTGTCTAAAAAGTCCCCCATTCTTAAGCCAAACCTTCCTGTCTTATCAGAAAAAGCCGGTCCTATTCCTCTTTTAGTTGTTCCGATTTCATTTGCTCCCCTTTTTTTTTCCTCAAGTTCGTCCCGCAGTATATGCCAAGGCAAAATCAGATGTGCCTTGTCAGATAGTTTTAAATTAT
>CAZPZY010000065.1:0-3308 GCA_964591195.1 uncultured Candidatus Saccharibacteria bacterium | reverse complement strand
GCATTGGTATTAGCCGGGGGGCAGGGAATGCGGCTTTGGCCATTGAGCCGAAAAGCCAAGCCAAAGCAGTTTCAGAAACTGCTGGGCAAAAAGACGATGTTTCAGCAGACCATAGACCGTCTTTTGTCTATTTTTTCCCCACAGGATATTTTTGTTTCCACAAATCAGGATTATGTGAGGGAGGTTAAAAAGGAGGCCTCCTGTCTTCCCAAAAAGAATATTATTGCCGAACCTGAACGGAGAGAAAGGGTGGCTTGCCTCTCGCTTTTTTTGACCCGACTTAAGGAGAAAGAGTTTGAAGAACCCTTTGTTTTTTTACCCTCCGACCATTTGATAAGGGATGAAAAGAAATTTTTACGGGCTCTTTCAGCCGGTGAAAGGTTTGTTAGAGAAAATCCTGAATACATCTTGACTCTTGGAGCCAAACCCACATTCCCGGATACAGGCCTGGGGTATATTAAAAAAGGAAAATCTCTCAAACAGATTGACCACTTCTATTTTTATCAGGTTGCTTTTTTCAAAGAGAAACCCAATCTTAAGAGGGCTCAAAGATATCTTCGGAGCGGCAGATATCTTTGGAATATGGGCATCTTTTTATTTATCCCTAAATTAGTGGAGGAGTTAATCAAGAGGTTTGTTCCTGATACCTACAAAAGATATAGGATAATCAAGGAGGCAAAAGGGAAGCCCGGATTTAAAAGAATTCTAAAGAGAGAATATGGCAAAATGGATCCAGTCAGTTTTGACTACAGCATAGTTGAGAATTATTCCCGATTGGCTGTTTTGCCCCTTGATGTGGGATGGTCAGATGTAGGCAGTTGGTCTGTGCTCAAGGATTGTTTAACCCGGCCCGGTGACAATTTTGTCAGAGGAAACTATCTGGGGATTGAGTCCAAAAATGTGATGGTTTATGGCTCCACAAACAAGCAATTAATTGCCACCCTTGGGGTCAAGGATCTTATTGTGGCGGTGACCGATGATATTATCTTGATATGCCACAGGGACGGTTCCCAGAAGGTAAAGAATCTAGTTAAAAAACTGGAGAAGAATAAAAAATTTAACTATCTATGAAAAAAATAAAAAGACCTTGGGGGAGCTTTACTACCCTTTGGAAAGAGGGGGCGAATATCAAAATTATTGAGGTCAAGCCAAGGAGTCGGCTTTCTCTTCAGAGTCATAGGTTTAGAGACGAGTTTTGGTTTCTTTTATCAGGAGAACTCTGGTATCTTATCGGCAGGAAGAAAGGGAAAATGAAAAAGGGGATTGTTTATCAGATTCCCAGGGGAACAAAACACCGGCTCTGGGCAAATAAGAAGGGAGGGAGAATTATTGAGGTTTCTTTGGGAAAATTTGATGAGAAGGATATTATTAGATACGAGGACGACTACGGAAGGGCGGATAGTGGATAAATTATTTTTTTTGTGATAAGATTGGAAATATGGAAGCGAAAAAGTTTACCAGGGATATAGTTTTGGTCCTGCTTATTTTCTTGCTGGTTTCCTTGCTTTTCGGTTTGTTTCAGGATGCTCTCAACAGGGAGAGGAAGGAGGTATCTTTTACCCAGTTGGTCAGGGATATTGATGCCGGAAAGGTGAAAAAAATTATTGTCTCTGACTCCGAACTTTCAATCTTGTATATTGATGGAAAGAAGGGTCATTCCCGGGCAGAGCCAGATACCTCTTTGTCTCAATCGCTTGCTAATTACGGGGTAAGCAAGGAAAGACTAGCAGGGGTGGACATAGTTAATAAACCAAGAGGCGGTGGATGGGCATGGCTTGGACCAATTCTATTTACTGTTTTGCCCCTTTTGCTTTTCATTGGATTTTTCTGGTTTATTATGAAGCAGGCAAAAACCGGGGCAATGCAGGCATTTGATTTCACCAAGGCTAGGCCTCGCTTGTTCGGCGTTGGTGGAAGAAAGAAAGAAAAGGTTACCTTTAAGGATGTAGGAGGTCTAAAGGAGGCAAAAGAGGAGTTGGAGGAGATTGTTGATTTTTTGAAAAATTCCAGGAAGTATTTAGAACTGGGAGCGCGTATACCCCGGGGCGTATTATTGATTGGGGCTCCGGGCACGGGGAAGACCCTGCTGGCTCGGGCAATTGCCTCTGAGGCAAATGTTCCCTTCTTTTCAATCTCCGCCTCCGAGGTAATAGAACTTTTTGTCGGAGTGGGCAGTGCTCGTATTCGGAGTCTTTTTAGTCAGGCAAGAAAGGTAGGAAGGGCAATTATTTTCATTGATGAGATTGATTCAATCGGAAAAATGAGAGGAGTGGGGGTAACCGGTGGTCATGAAGAAAGGGAACAAACCCTAAATCAGTTATTGTCAGAAATGGATGGCATCGGCAGGGAAGAAGGGATAATAGTGTTGGGAGCAACCAATAAGCCAGAATCCCTAGATCCCGCTCTCTTGCGGCCGGGCAGGTTTGACCGAAGGATTATTTTGGACCTGCCTGATATAAACGAAAGAAAGGAGATATTGAAGATTCATTGCCGGGGAAAGCCATTGGCACCAGATGTTGATTTGGATGAGATAGTTGAAAGGACGGCCGGATTTTCCGGTGCAGACCTGGCGAATGTGGCAAACGAAGCAGCCATTTTGGCAGCCGCAAGAAACAAGCACCAAATTTTCCAGCAAGAATTTTTGGAGTCCATTGAGAAGGTTCTATTGGGACCAGAGAGAAAATCCCATCTTCTCTCAGAGAAAGAGAAGGAGATTACCGCCTATCATGAAGCCGGACACGCCTTGGTTTCGGCCTTTTGTCCCGGAGCCGAGCCGGTGAGAAAAATTTCAATTATTGCCCGGGGGCTGGCGGCTGGATATACCCTTAAGATATCCGGTAAGGAGAGGAAGCTAAAGACCAAAACGGAATTTTTGGCAGAAATGGCAACCCTTCTTGGCGGATATTGCGCTGAGAAATTGATTTTTGGAGAAGTGAGCACCGGTGCCTCAAACGATCTAACAAGGGCAACCCAACTTGCCCGAAAGATGGTTACAGAATATGGGATGTCCTCTTTGGGACCGCTTGTCTTTGGAGAAAGAGAGAAATTGGTTTTTTTGGGAAGCGAGGAGGTATATCGGAATTATTCAGAAAAGGTAGCTTCAAAAATTGATCGGGAGGTGGAGAAATTTGTTGAAGGAGCCCAGAACAGAGCAAATAAAATTTTGCTGAAGAAAAAGGACATTTTAGAGAAACTGGCTAAGACACTAATTGAGAAAGAGACCATAGAGAAGGAAGAATTTGAGCAATTGATAAAGAAGAAGACGGCGAAGAGGAAAACCTCTCGTTCCTCAAAGAAAGAAAAATCGC
>CAZPZY010000064.1:0-3329 GCA_964591195.1 uncultured Candidatus Saccharibacteria bacterium | reverse complement strand
TCTTCAATAAGGTCAACTGCTGTCATTGCTTCTCCTAATTTCTTCCCTGCTCTTTCGCCAGACAAACCATTAATATAAGCAGCGGCTTCAGCCGCTTCAAAGACATCCACTCCCCTTGCCAATAGAGCCCCAGCAATTCCTGCCAAAACATCCCCTGTTCCTCCTACTGTCATATACGGGCAACCTGTTTTGTTTAAGGAAACCCTTTTTCCATCAGAAATAATGTCTGTATTTCCTTTCAGCAGGATGGTTGTCCCCAATCTTTCTGCCTCTCTTTTAACAAATTCTATTCTTTTTTTCAAGGGAAGTGAAGAAACCTTTTTTTTAGTCAAAATAAAAAATTCGTGTTGGTGGGGGGTAATTAAAAAATTTTTCCTAAAAATTGCCTTCTGCTGTCCCTCTAATGCCCAAATAGCATCAGCATCTATTACGCAAGGCAAATCAATTCTTGAAAGAAAAGAAACAACTGCCCTTTTCGTTTCCTTTTCTCTTCCCATACCTCCGCCGACCAAAACCGCTATTTTTGGAAAAGCCGACCTTTTCGCTTCCTCTATTATTTCAAAGATACAAGGCAGGTCCTTCTTTTTTATAAAATCCCTGCCCAAAGGAAAGGTGGCAAAATTTGGAGAAAAAGAAGCAACAATATCAGCCGGTCTTTGGGGAGCCAGAATCTGAACCATATCAACCCCCGCTCTAAAAGCTGCCATTGCTGAAAAAGCCAAAGAGCCGGAATATAATCTTGAACCTCCAATAATTACCAGCAAGCCAAAATCATATTTTCGGGCATCTCTTTTTCTTCCCTTGTAAATTCTTTTTAATATGCTTTTCATTTCTAAAAAATCTCTTGAATTCTAACCACATTTGCCTTGCCAAAACCATGCCAGTCCTCAGCGAAAATAATAATCACCCTCTCTCCCTTTTTAAAACGACCCACCTTTTTAGCCATATTCAAAATCTTTTTTATGTCACTGAAGGTCTTCTTTCTATAGAAATCCTTTTCTTTTCCAAAGGAAAAGGAATAGGTGCCATAAATCAAGGAAAATTGGTCTCTTAAATGAATCTGCGGAGCGAAGGCAAAGATAGGAATGGTTGGTCGGAACCGAGAAAGCATCCTCGCAGTCATTCCTGTCTTCGTCAAAACCACAAATGCCCTTACATTCTGCCGCTGACAGAAAGGGCTTCTCCAGAGTTGATAAGCGGAATGACAGATTGCTGCTGTCTGGTGCCGAAGTTCAAAGTTTAACCCTGACACTGGCTCTCTGTTTTTCTCCCAAAATCGGCAAATTTTTTCCATTGTTGATACTGCCCGCGAAGGATATCTACCTAAGGCCGTTTCTTCAGAGAGCATCACAGCATCCGTATAGTCCAAAATAGCGTTGGCAACATCAGAAACCTCGGCTCGGGTAGGCAATGGATTTTCAACCATTGACCTCAACATCTGGGTAGCAACAATCACTGGCTTTCCTTTTTCTAAACACCTTCTGATAATCTTTTTTTGATAATAGGGAACCTTCTCAAAAGGGATCTCTTTCCCCAGATCCCCTCGCGCCACCATAATTCCAAAACAGGAATCCAATATCTGCTCAAAATTATCTAATGCCTCCTTTGCCTCAATCTTGGCTAAAATTTTAGCCGACAAGGAAAACCTTTTGGCTCCCCTCTTCAAAAAATCGATATCCTGCTTTCCTCTGACAAAGGAAAGGGCTAAAAAGTCAACATTTTTTTCCTTGGCAATTGATAGGTGTTCAGGGTTAATGGAAAGTTTCTTTTCAAGGTTTGGAAAATCTAAAAGAATGCCAGCCCTCTTCCCTGTTTTTCGCTCCGCTCTTTTTACCTTATCAATCATTGCCCTGTGCCAATTGGCACTATTATGCTTAAGATTGAAACGAAAAACATTGGCTCCACTTTCTAAAAGAGAAGCAATTTGTTTTTCTTTTTCAACTGCTGGTCCAATTGTAGCAATAATTTTGGTTAAAGCCATTTATTCCAATTGTTCAATATTTCTGCCCCTTCTAAAAAGGGCTGGGGTCTCCCAAAATCTTTCTCTTTCCAACATCTCCCTTTCCATCTTTTCTGCCTCTTTCTTTAATTGAAGGGCGTTTTTTCTTATCTGGCTGGCGCTTCTCTTTATTTCCTTTTTGTCTTTGTTTTGGGCGTCCTTCTTTTTCTTATCAGGCGTCTTATCTGCCTTCTTTTCCTTTGTCTTTACCTTTGTCTTTTTAGGCAATGCCTTTTCTTTTTCTGAAAACAATTCTTCCGAAAATTCTGACCGACAGCCAGTGGCTAAAATGGTCAGTCCAATCCTCCCTCTCTCTTTGCTTTCTGAAACTCCAAAAACAATTCTCGCTCCCCTGTCTGATAGATTAAAAATATTTTTTGAAATCTCATCCACCTCTGACAGACCCAAATCCTTGCCTCCGGTTATGTTAAACAGAACCCCTCTTGCCTTCTCAATCCCATATGAATAAAGGGGAAAGTTTAGGGCTTTTTTAATCACCTCCCCAAGGCGATTTTGGCCAAGGGCTTCGGTTCTTACCAGATAAGACAAACCATCTCCACTTCTCAAAATTGTCCTGATATCGGCAAAGTCAATGTTAATCAAACCAGGGTGATAAATAAGTGTAAGAAGCCCTTCAAGTGCCTGGGTCAAAATTTTATTGACCTCAAAAAGAGCATTTCGAAGAGAGGTTTTTTTGTCAATAATCTGAAAAATTTTTTCGTTCTCAATCACAGAAAAGCCCTCAAGGTCTGACCTCATCTTTTCCAATGATGCCTTGGCAATCTCCATCCGTTTTTTACCCTCAAACCGAAAGGGAAGGGTAAATATGCCATAGTTGAGATTGCCCAAATTTCTGGAAATTTTGGCAAAAACAGGCATAGCGCCCGAACCCGTGCCTCCTCCCAATGTAGAAACAAAAACACAGAGGTCGCTTCCCGCCAATGCCCTTTTAATCCGCTCCCTTGCCTCCAACGCTGCTCTTTCTCCCAATTCAGGATCCATTCCCGTGCCCAGGCCCGAGGTAAGATTCTGACCAAAAATGAGCGTCTCCACTCTTTTGCCCTTTTTGGCAAGCGATTGACTATCAGTATTAGCCGCCAAAAACCGCGCCTTCTCTAATTTCAGAGCAATATCAGAAACAATATTTGTCCCTCCGTCACCAAGGCCAATTACCTTTACCTTTATTTTTTTAACCTTCTCTGCTTTGAACTTCTCTGAATGAGCCATTTTAACTAAATCCAAATTATAAATTCAAATCTCAAATCTCAAAATTACATCTCAAAATTCAAAATTACCTTTTTCCATAGTTGAAATTTATTGAAATTTATTG
>CAZPZY010000063.1:0-3470 GCA_964591195.1 uncultured Candidatus Saccharibacteria bacterium | reverse complement strand
AATTGCGAATTAACGAATTAGGAATTTTTCGAACCTAGATTTCCGTATACTTCCCCCCAGCAAGTAAATTACCAAGAATTGTTACTGAAGTGGTTGGATAGTACAAATAAAATTTTATGACAAAAGCAATTGGGATTTATAGAGAGTTCAAATTAGCCGGAAAGCCGGCAAGAGATCGAAAAATTCTTAATTTAACTGCTCAGGAATTAAGGAAAAAGGGCTTTGAGGTTTTATTAAAAGAACCAAAAGATTTTTCAGAACAGGAGAAGCCTGATTTAGTTTTTACTATGGCAAGAGGGGGAGAAATTAATGGAATTTTAATAGAAAAGGAAAGACAAGGCGTCTTTGTAATAAATTCTCCAGAAGCAATTCGTTTTTCTCTTAATCGCAAACTAATCTATCAAAAAATGATGGAAGCCGGAGCAAACCTTCCAAGAACAAAAGCAGTAAAAGTTGAAAACATAAACTTCTCTGACCTAGAAGGAAAATCCGTCTTAAAGCCGTCAGACAGGCATGAATTTTGGTTTATCGTTGATAATGAAGATGCCCTTGAGAAAGCCATACAGGGCTACAAAAATCAGACTACAAAAGAGATAATAGTTCAGAAATTTATTAAGGGAAGGCATATAAAATACTATGTTATTGGCAAGGAGGTAATTTTGCCAAAAAATACCGAGAGAGAAATTCCTTCAGAGGTTATTCAAAAAATAAAGAAACAAGCCCTGTTGGTAGGACAGATAACCGGACTTAAAATTTTTGGCGGCGATTTTATAGTGAAAAGAGGGGTTCCTTTTTGTGTAGATGTCAATGACTGGCCTTCAATGGCTTCAATTGAGGGATTTGACCAAGAAGAGGCGGCTTTTAAAACAGCCAATTTAATTGAAAGAGAATATGTTCACAGAAAATCTTAGAGTGATATTCAAAGGAATATCAAGTAAAATTGGAGGGATTTTGGGCAAAACCGGTCTTTCACCAAATTTTTTTACCTTTCTAACCTTGATCTTTGGCTTTATCGCCGCTTATTTTATTTATTTAGGTTCTTTCAGGTGGGCAATTGTCTTTATCTTGATTTCTGGATTAATGGATTTTTTTGATGGCGCGGTGGCAAAGGTAAACAAAAAAGAAACAAGGTTCGGCGCCTTGTTTGACTCAACCGTTGACAAGACAACTGAGATTGCTTTTTATATTGCCTTAGGTCTTTATAGCCCTAAATTATGGCTTGGTGTTTCCCTGGCAATCTCTGCCTTTATGCTCTCAGGCTATATTTCAAAGCATGCCAAGGCAATTGGTGGGAAATCAGGCGGCGGAATAATGGAAAGAAAAGAAAGATTAATTTTAATTATCTTCGGACTACTTTTTATCAATTATATATCTTATGTTCTTTATGCGATTGCTTTCTTTTCTCTTATTACCTGCTTTCAGAGATTTTTTAGAAACTACAAGGTTTTTCTGAAGGCCTAAATTAAGACCTTGCCTGCCAAAAGAGATGAATTAGTCTGCCGAGAGTGGCAAAGGACTGAACAAAAATAGGGGATTGTTTGCCGACAATTTTCACTTTATTAGGGAATTGAACGATTTTGAATCCTTTAGGGGTTCTATATTCTCTAACAGGACCCACTTTTTCTCTTAAAATCGTTTCTTTAAATTCTTCCAGATTGCTTGCCTCAACCTCAAGATAAGCATCGCCGACCTCAAGAGAATGGTGGGCGTCAGAACCGGCGGTGACAGCAAGTTTGTTCTTTTTGGCAAAATCAATGGCTTTTTGATTTCCTCTTTTTGACTGGCTTCTGGCGTTGAAGGCCTCGATGCCGTCTGCCAAATTTTTATATTTATCTAATTGTAAAAAGGGCTTTTTCCAGTGATAGGGATGGGCAATAATGGCTATTCCTCCTTGTCTTTTTATCTCATCTATAACCTGCTCAATTGTCTTTCCTTTTGGGTCTATTTCCTTTTTTAGAAAATATCCGAGGATTTCCCCCATTGTTTTTCTCCCTCTTTTTATTTTTATCTCTTCTCCCAAAATCAAAGCCATTCTTAATTCTTTTGCCGCCTTTATAGCCCGGTTCCAACCTCTTGTTGTGTCATGGTCGGTTAAAGCGATACCGTCCAACCCTCTCTTTTTAGCGGATTTAAGCAGGGCCTCTGGTGAACAGAGTCCATCGTCTGAATAAAAACTATGGCAGTGCATATCTATTTTCATAATACAAACAAAAGACAAAACTATCTATACTTCTGGACCGTAAATCTATAAAGTGAGAGTTTCTCTTTAGCAGGTTCAATCCCGGCTTTTTGACAGGCAATTAAAATCTGCTTTTCAACGGTATCTACTCCCTCAAGGTCGGGAAGCAGAAGCCCAGTTTTCAACCCTGACCTTACAACAATTCCGTATTTTTTGGGGTCTAATTCCTCTATTTCTTTTACCGGCTCTGGCGGGCTTAGGATGTAGACAATATAGGAAAGAAAAGGGAGTTCTTGTTTTTGGATAGGACCAAACCTCCAATCCTCAGTGGCAGCGGCAATAGCATTGCGGATTGTTTCTTCAGCAATACTTTCTCTGGTTGGCAGATAGGTGCCAATGCATGCCCTGAGATTGCCGTTTTTTTCAATGGTAACAAAAACGCCTGCTTTTTTCTCTAAAAATTCTCTGGGTAGGTCCGAAGGAGGAGAAATAACTTCCTTTTCCTTGATATATTTTTCAACCGCTAATTTGGCCAATCTAACTAGGGGATGCATATATTAGCGGCGGAGAGAGCGGATTGGAGAGGTAGAGCAGTACTATGCGTGGAATCTCAAGAATTTTTTTGAGAGAATGTATTTTTGATTAACCAACGGAGAGAGAACCTTTAATTTTTCTATTGAGACCAATTTTTCCAGGATGCTGTTTAGAAGCAGGTAGGTTGCCCAGATACCCAAGGCAAAGGAAAATCGTTCTACAAACACAACAGGAATAAGCCCTACCCAAACAGGGGCGGGAAGGTTAAAGGTATAAAGGAATGCGATTGAGCCAACGCAGTGAGCGGTAAATGTGCTTCCCAGCGCGTTTAGGATTAGGCGGTCTTTTTTGAAATAGGCAAGAATAGGAATAAACCAATAAAGGGAATAAAACCACGCCTTTCTTCCTTCGGGGTGAAGGACAAAAAGCAGTATCGCCATTAAGGGAATTATCAAAATCAGTTTGCTTGACCTCCTTGATTTTTCTAGGCCAAAATAGAGGGCGGCAAACATCATTGGGAAAAGACGAATAATGGTAGCGGTATCAAAATGAACTCCGAAAAAGATGTCTTTTAATAACTTGACAAAGAAAACAGAAATAGCCCCGGGTACAGAGCCGAGAAACATTCCCGAGGTGGGCCCTAAAAATTCAAAGGGGGTAAAACTTTGGCCTTTCGCGCCGACAATAGGGGATAAAGGGATTTGAGAGACAAGCAGTCCCAAGACAACAAAAAGAAAAATGAAAAGGATTTTCTTTT
>CAZPZY010000062.1:1441-3557 GCA_964591195.1 uncultured Candidatus Saccharibacteria bacterium | reverse complement strand
CTATGAATTTCAATGAATTTCTATTAATTTCGCACCGAAGGTGCTAATTTCTATGGATTTCTATTTTATTTGTTTCGAAATTCGGATTTCGGATTTCGGATTTTACTTTTTGAATCAATCTATTGCTTCAATAACTTTTTAATTTTCTTTTCCTCGGGCTTTGATAACCTGATCCATTTTCGACCTTCCCTGACCTTTTTTCCTGATTTCTTTGCCCGATAATGGTCAAGCCCTGTTGGCCTTCTCAAAATCTTGCCTGTCTTTGTAAACTTGAATCTTTTTGTAATTGATTTACGAGTTTTCATAGCAGTTAACAAATTACTTCTTTGATATAATTATTGTCAACCCTCTTGCCTCTTTCTTTAACTGCCGTTCAATTTTAATTGGGATTATTCCATTCAGGGTTTCTAAAAACTGCTTCAATTTTCCTTTAGCAAAATCACTCAGGGCTTTCTGCCTTCCCCTTAAAACCATTTCTGCCCTTATTTTATTCCCTTTTTCTAAAAAAACCTGGGCTTGTTTAACCCTTGTATTCAAATCATGCTCCGAGATGTTAAAGGTCAAGCGAATGGTTTTAAGTTGGCCTGCCTTTTTTGCCTTGCCTTTTTTCTGCCGGGAATAAAGATACTTTCCGTAATCCATTATTTTGCAAACAGGCGGTTCGGTCTTTTCTGAAACCTGAACAAGGTCTAAACCACGCTCCTTGGCAAGACGGAGCGCTTCTTCTAACTTAACAATTCCTATTTGCTTTCCGGTAGAATCAATAAGTCGTACCTTTTCAGCCCTTATTCTGTTGTTGCACAATGGTTTTCTCAAATTGAAGGTGGAGACGGAGGGGATTGAACCCTCGTCTGAAAAACTTCCCGAATAACTTCTACAGGTTAGTCCATTTTTTTATAGGTCCCGAAATAAAAAATGGACAAAATTTTCGGAACCCGGTTCCTTTAAGGTTTCAATAATTCTTTTTGGAACCGCAAAAAGAACTATCTATCCCGCTGATATAACACCCTTTTCTGCCTAGCGGAAGTCAGCAGAAAGGATGGCTTACGAATTAGGCGTAAGCAGGAACCAAGGGCTGAAAGCCCTGGAAAACCTGGGCTAACACTCCCTTGGCTTTTTCAAATAAGTTGGCACTTATTTGTTTGTATAGGTGGTTTTACGAGACAACTATAATGCTCGCCTGCATTATTCGGTACGTTTTCCATCAAGCCGTTCGTCCCCTTGTTTTTAACAACATCTGCCTTTTTCTCTCAAACTCTCTTCTTTTGATTCGCTCCCTCTTATCTACCTTTCTTCTTCCTTTTGCCAAACCAATTTCCAGTTTTATTTTACTTCCTTTAGTATACACCTTTAGGGGGAGTAAAGTCAACCCCCTTTGTCTGCTTTTGCCAATTAGATATTTAATCTCCGACTTATTCAGGAGCAGTTTTCTTGACCTTTCTGGATTATAATCCGAAGGGGCATTTTTGGGCTGATAAGGAGAGATTTTTGCCCCTACCCAAAATACCTCATTTTGTCTTATTATTACATAACTTCCTGCCAATCCTACCCCTCGGGTTCTTATTGACTTTACCTCTTGACCAAGCAAAGAAATCCCGGCATTAAACCTTTCCAAAATTTCATAATTATGAAATGCCTTTTTATTCTCGGCTAATACCTTCATCCTTTAATTTTAGCAAAAAATAAGATAAAATAAAGTGATATGCTTAAAGTAAAAATTGAAAACTTAATACGTAGGGCTGTAGAAGAACTTCAAGACCAGAAAAAAATCTCCAAGACCAACCTACCGAAAATTAAAATTGAGCATCCTAGGGAAAAAAACCATGGCGATTATGCAACCAATATCGCCATGCTTGTCTCAAAACAAACAAATAAATCTCCTCTGAAAATCGGAGAAAATCTCAAATCCCAAATTCTAAAACTAAAACCTGATTTATTTGAAAAAATAGAAGTCGTCCCTCCAGGATTTATCAATCTTTTTCTCTCAGAAAAGACGCTTATTAGACAATTAAAAAAGGCTACAAAGGAAGAATACGGCTCAAGCAAAATGGGGAAGGGGAGAAAGGTAATTGTTGATTACTCAAGCCCGAATATTGCCAAACCCTTTGGCATTGGA
>CAZPZY010000062.1:0-1341 GCA_964591195.1 uncultured Candidatus Saccharibacteria bacterium | reverse complement strand
AAAGGTAATTGTTGATTACTCAAGCCCGAATATTGCCAAACCCTTTGGCATTGGACATTTAAGGTCAACCATTATTGGACAGGCTCTGTATAATATCTATCGGTTTTTGGGATACAAAACAATCGGTGATAATCATTTAGGCGACTGGGGAAGCCAGTTTGGCAAATTGATTGCAGCAATTAAAAAATGGAAAAAAGGAAAGACAGACCTTTCAATTGAGCAGTTGGAAAAATTATATATAAAATTCCATAAAGAAGCAGAAAAAAATCCTCATTTGGTAGAGGAAGGCAGAATATGGTTTAGGAAATTGGAAGAAGGAGACAGGGAGGCAAGGCGAATATGGCGGGCTTGTATTAAAATAAGTTTGAGAGAGTTCAAAAAAATCTATAAACTTTTGGGGGTTAAAATTGACCAAACCTTGGGCGAAAGTTTTTATGAGGTATTTCTTCCACAGATAATCAAAGAGGTCAAAAGCAAGGGATTTGCCAAAAAGAGCCAAGGCGCATTGATTTTTGAATATCCAAAAAATCAACTTCCGCCGGCAATGCTTTTGAAATCAGATGGAGCAACCACCTATTTTACCCGAGACCTGGCTACAATTAGATACCGGCTAAAAAGGTACAAGCCCTGCCTTATCATTTACGAGGTAGGGGCAGAGCAGAAACTTCATTTTAGGCAATTATTTAGGGCTGTAGAAATGCTGGGTTGGTTAAAGTCCAAGAGAACAAAACTAATCCATGTCGCCCATGGCTTATATCGAACAAAAACAGGAAAATTTTCAACCCGAAAAGGAGGAACAGTTCATCTGGAAGAGGTGTTAAATGAAGCGGTCTTAAGGGCAAAAAAGATTATTGAAAACTCAAAGGAAACCCTAAGGGAAAAAGAAAAAATAGCCAGGATAGTAGGAATTGGAGCGGTAAAATATAATGACCTTTCAGAACGGCCCTCAAAGGATATTGTTTTTGATTGGGAGAAAATCCTAAACCTAAAGGGCAATTCTGGTCCCTATCTTCAGTACACCTGCGTGCGGTGTCAAAGCGTTTTGAAAAAAGCCAAAACAAAAATGGACCTAAGAAAATTAAAAATAGTGCCACTAAACGAAGAAGAAAAGGATATTTTGAGAGAAATCTACAAATTCCCAGAAATAATCCAGGAATCAGCAGAGGAATTCTCGCCCAATATCATCTGCAACTTCATTTTTCAGTTGTCCCAGAAATACAATCTTTTCTATGACCTTCATCCAATTCTTAAGGTAAAAGATCCGGATAAAAAGAGATTCAGACTAACTTTAACCCTTGCCACAGAAAAAATTGTCAGAACCGGACTAAATCTCCTGGGCAT
>CAZPZY010000061.1:0-3566 GCA_964591195.1 uncultured Candidatus Saccharibacteria bacterium | reverse complement strand
AGCACGCCAAAAGAATTATCCGACTAAGAGATGGTAAAATAATATCGGATGAAGATGTCAGGCATAGAAGGCTTGCTACAGAGGAAAAAGAATTGGTCAAGTAAATTAAATCCAAGCGCAAAACGCCCCGAAGAAAAGCCTGCGGCTTCCTACGGGGCAGGCAAAACTACAACTTAAAGCGAAAAGCGAAACTTTCTTTTTAGCTTTAAGCTTTACGCTTTAGCTTTGCGCTTTGCACTTTACGCTTTGAGTTTAAAAATAATTTTGGATTTTGAAATGTAATTTTGAGATTTGAGATTTGAATTTTGAGATTTTAAATTATTATGAGGTTTTCAGATTCTTTTAGAACCGCTGTTGTTGCCCTAAAGACGAATAAGGTTCGTTCTTTTTTGGCAATGCTGGGAATTGTTATTGGAATTTCTGCTGTTATTATTATACTTTCCCTTGGTCAGGGTGTCCAAAAGGTTGTTCTTTCTCAGATAGAAACAATGGGGAACAACATCGCCTTTATTATTCCCGGAGGAACAAAACAAGAAAAAGGGATTCCTCAATTTTCTTTCGGAATGATGACCATTAAAACCCTTAAAAATTCAGACGCCGAAGTTCTTAAAAAACAGGGTTTTTATATTAAAGACGCCACCCCTTTGGTTTTTGGCACATGTATTTTAGATTATAAGGGAGACAGGAGAAAGCGTGATTTTATTGGCGTTCTTCCCAATTATCAAAAGATTAAAGGGAACAAAATGCTGGAGGGAAGATTTTTTACGCCGGAAGAAGAGAAGTCAATGAAAAAGGTGGTAGTAATCGGAAAGAAGGTAAAAGAGAAATTATTTGACAACGAAAGGGCTGTTGGCAAAGCCATAAAGATAAATAGAAGAAAATTTGAGATAATCGGGGTAATAGAGATTGAAGGAATGAAAGACCCAACATTTGATCCCAATGATAGGGTTTTTATTCCTTTATCAGTGGCTCAAAAACAGATGTTAGGAATCAATTATGTAAATGCCATTATAATGCAGGCAAACTCAGCAGAGGTCTTAGACCCAGCAGTAGAGGAGGCAAGGTTAATTTTGAGAGAAAGGCACAAAATTAGAGATACAGATAAAGATGACTTTACTATTCTTAGTCAGGAGTATATTGCCTCTTCTTCTAATTTAATAGCGGGGATTTTGACCATCTTCCTTTCGGGCATAGCGGCAATTTCTCTGGTAGTGGGAGGGATTGGGATTATGAATGTTATGTTGGTATCGGTTGCTGAAAGAACCAGAGAAATTGGATTAAGAAAGGCAGTGGGGGCGAGGAAAAAGGATATATTAATACAGTTTTTATTAGAGGCAATGTGCCTGACCCTTTTTGGCGGAACAGTTGGGATTTTGTTGGGGGCGTTGGGCTCTTATTTGGGCGGTTTAGTAATCGGTAAAATGTTGGGCTTAAAATGGATGTTTAGTCTTTCTTTAACCTCGGTCATTTTGGCTTTTGGGGTCTCAACTATTATCGGCTTAATTTTTGGCATTTACCCGGCTCAAAAGGCGGCAAAACTCTCTCCAATTGAGGCCTTAAGGTATGAGTAAGAAAAGGACTTGCAATTGAGAAGGATTTTTGCTATACTTCCGCCGATGGCTGTTCCTACCCAAAGACATACCAAATCGCGAAGAAATAAGCGCCGGATGCATATTTTTTTGAAGGCACCTGTTTTTGTTAAGTGTCCGAAGTGTGGAAGATCGATTTTACCGCATCAGGTTTGTCCCTACTGTGGTTATTACAAAGGGGTTGAGGTAATTGATGTTTTGAAGAAATTGAGCGAAAAGGAGAAAAAGAAGAAAAAGAAAGAGATGAAATTGAAGGAAGCCGAACAGGCAAAAGAAGGCAGAGGACCGCTAAGTTTAAGCAAACTTTCTCGGTCTTCTTAATTATGTCCAGCCGGCGCTTTTCAAGGGCGATTGTTTTACAATCTTTATATGAATGGGATTTTTGGTCAAAGAAGGTTGACCTTAAAACCATTTTGGAAAGGAATACAAGAGAGTTTGGAATCGGCCGAGTAAAAGGCGTTGATTTTATTTTTTGGCTGGCTAATACAGTTGTCTCTCACCTTGAAGAGATTGATAAAATTATAAAGGAAAGGGCTTCCCAACGGCCGTTTGACCAAATAAACATTATTGACAGGAATGTTTTGAGAATCGGACTGGCTGAATTTTTGTATGGGCGTAAAGAGAAAATTCCGCCGAAGGTGGCTATAAACGAAGCCGTTGAATTAGCCAAAACCTTTGGTGGTGAAAATTCAGGAAGGTTTGTCAACGGAGTGCTGGGAGGGGTGTACAAAGATATAAAAGAAAAAGATGAGAAATTTTGATGTTCTTGAAAGAAATCTTAATTTGCAGTTTAAAAATAAGGATTTGCTTATTCAGGCGTTTTGTCACCGTTCCTACCTAAACGAGAATCCGAGTTTTCGCCTGGGCAATAATGAAAGATTGGAATTTTTAGGAGACGCGGTTCTGGAATTGGTGGTAACCGAAGATATCTTTAAGAACTATCCCAAAGAATCGGAAGGAACCATGACCAGTTGGCGGTCTGCTTTGGTCAATGCTAAGATGCTTTCGGAGATAGCAAGCGAACTAAACTTTAATGATTTTTTGCTGCTTTCCAAGGGCGAATCAAAGGAATCGGGCAAGGCAAGGCAGTATATTTTAGCCAACACGTTTGAGGCGTTTATCGGAGCCCTTTATTTGGACCAGGGATATAATGCCTGCCAGGATTTTATAAAAAAACATCTGGTTGTAAAACTGCCGGAGATTATTAAGAAAGGTCTTTTCAAAGACGCCAAGTCCCGTTTTCAGGAAGTAGCCCAGGAAAGAGAGGGAATTACTCCCTCTTATAAGGTTTTAAAGGAATGGGGACCTGACCATGCCAAGGTTTTTGTTGTGGGAGTTTTTTTGGGCGAAGAACTGGTTGCTAAGGGCCGCGGTTCCTCTAAGCAGGAGGCGCAGGAAGAGGCGGCTCAAAAGGCCTTTCAGGTAAAGGGATGGCATTAAGCAAAACACAGACAAATATAAACTATTATGTTGGTTATTCGTTTGTTTAGAACAGGAAAGCGAAATCAGCCGGCTTTTAAGATAGTAGTGACTGACAAAAGGAACCCTCCCAGAGGTGGCCGCTTTGTTGAAGAGGTGGGATTTTGGAATCCCTTGACCAAGGAAAGGGGCTTAAAAAAGGAAAGGATTAGATATTGGCTTTCAGTGGGGGCTAAGGTATCATCTACGGTTCATAATCTATTTATTTCGGAGAAGATACTTAAAGGCAAAAAAATTGCCAAATATAAAAAATCAGAGAAAAAGCCGGCCAGGGCCGAACAAGAGCCCAAATCCGAAAAACCAGAAGACCAAAAACAATAAGGTGCCTCTGTTAACTGCTTCTAACTGCTTCACGACAGGCGAACCAACTGAATTGGAAAATAACCATGGACTTAAGGAACTTAGCTCCTTAAAGCTCCTTAAAAAATCTCCATTTAGTTGTAAAAAGAGAGGTTTTTTCTCTCATAATCTTTTCTCTTATTTCATCCCATTCTCTTT
>CAZPZY010000060.1:0-3585 GCA_964591195.1 uncultured Candidatus Saccharibacteria bacterium | reverse complement strand
TTCCGGAGGCAAATCACCTATGCCTTATTACCCGGGGAAGCAGTTGGGCTCTCAAAGCAAAATCACAGATAGTAACAGCCAGCATTGCCTCAATTATCGGAACTGCCCGGGGAGCAATACAAGCATCGTGCCGTCCCGAAATTTTCAAATTCTCCATTCTCATCTTTCTGACATTAAGGGTTAATTGAGGCTTTGATATAGAGGGGGTTGGCTTTACAGAAACCCTGACCACAAGGGGCATAGAATTACTGATGCCTCCCAAAACACCTCCGGCGTTATTTGTTTTGGTAAAAATTCTTCCCTTTTTAAGAAAAAACAAATCATTGTTTTCCGAACCCCTCATTTTAGCGGCTGAAAAACCGGCGCCAAACTCTACACCCTTAACCCCGGGAATGGCAAACAATGCCTTGGAAATCTGGCCATCAAAATTGTCAAAGATGGGCTCGCCAAGCCCAACCGGCAGGTTTAGAGCCAAGCCCTCAATAATCCCGCCCAAACTATCTCCCTCTTTTCTTGCCCTGATTATTGCTCTTCTCATCTTTTCAGCCGCCTTTAGGTCGGCGCATCTTACCGGGTTCTTATAAACATTTCTTCGGATAGAAGCAATCCCTTTCTTCTCTGCCTTTATCCCTCCCAGTTCAACAATATGGGCGAATATCCTTATCTTTAATCTCTTGAGCAGTTCTTTAGCCACTGCCCCAGCCAAAACAAAAGAAACAGTCAAGCGGCCGGATGCCCTTCCTCCTCCTCGGTAGTCATTAAACCCTCCGTATTTAATAAGGTTGGTAAAATCAGCATGGGAGGGTCTCAACAGGTCTCTTATCCTCTTATAGGAAGAGGAGTCCACATCTTTGTTCCAAACCAGAAGACAGATGGGGGCTCCGGTAGTAAACCCTTCAAAGACCCCCGACAAAATCTCCACCCTGTCCTTTTCCTTTCTGGGGCTTGTAATTCCGCTTGCTCCGGGCTTTCTCTTGTCCAGTTCTTTTTGAATCTCCTCCTTTTTTAATTTTAGACCTGCAGGACAGCCGTCAATTACAACCCCCACACAGGGCCCATGGCTCTCTCCGAAACTAGTAACTCTAAACTCTCTTCCAAATGTGTTCATAATTTTCTTAACTGTACTACATCTAACCACTTCAGCAACAATCCTTGATGATTTCTTTGCTGAGGTATCTTGACTAAGGGGTGCATATCGCAGCCGAGCCCTAGAATGGGTTTGCGCTTTAGAAGAAGGTTTGTGAGGCTCGGCGAGATATAGAAGCGCCTGGGAATAAACTTCTTCTTACCACTTACGGCGACTTCGTGCTCCCCGAGGCAAGATGCCTCAGCAAACTTGCTACCAAAGTGGTTGATAAATACTTCTTAATTCTTCAAAAAATGTTGGAAATGACTTAGAAACGCAGTCAGGATTTTTGACAACTGTCTTGGTTCTAGCTGTCAGCCCTAAGATAGCAAAAGCCATAACAATGCGGTGGTCATTTGAATCAATTATCGCTCCCTTGGGCCTTCCTCCCTCAATAAAAAACCTACTTCTTGTCTTTCTTGTCCTGATTCCCATTTTCTTCAGCCCCTTTTCCATTTCCTCCAATCTGTTTGATTCTTTATATTTTAATCTTTCAATTCCCGATATTTCGCTTGTTCCCTTTGCCACTGCTGATAGAGTACAAACTACAGGAAAAAGGTCAGGGCAGTCCCTTACATCTGCCTGAATAGCCCTGAGGGCTGATTTTTCAACAATTACCTCCTTCTCCTTTACTGCTATTTTCGCTCCCATCTGCTTCAAAAAGTCAATAATTTTTCTGTCCGGCTGAAAACTTCTCTGATTTAAATTTTTTACCCTTACCCGGCCGGCAATTGCTCCACCAGCCAAAAAGAAAGAGGCAGAAGACCAGTCCCCTTCCACTCGGTACTCACTGGGCCTATAGGACTGCCTTTTTATTCTAAACCTTTTCAGGCCTCTTGAAAAGTTTACATTCACCCCAAACGCCCTCTGGGAGTTAATTGTCATTAAAACATAGGAGGATGACTCCAAGGGAGAAGTCAGGTCTATCTCCACTTCTTTTCTTGCCAAGGGAGAAACCAGCAAAAGAGCAGAAATAAATTGGGAACTGATATCTCCTCTTATCTTTGTCTTGCCTCCTAAAAAATTGTCTTCAACAATTACAAGGTTTTTTCTTTTTCTTGCTCTAACCCCCAGGTCTCTTAGCGCCCTAAGAAGAGGGGCAATGGGTCTTCTCATCAAAGAAGGCCTTCCTATCAAGATGCACCTGCCTTTTATTAGAGAACAGACAGCAGTCATCATTCTAAGGGTAGTTCCCGACTCCCAGCAAAAAAGATTCTGTCTGGGAGAAAAAAATTTACCGCCCTCAACTTCCCAAAAACCCTTCCCCTTTCTTATCTTAACCCCAATTGCCTCTAAACAGGCCCCTGTTGCCTCGGTATCCCGGCAGACCAAGGGAGAGATTATTTTACTCTTTCCGTTTGACAGACCAGCCAAAATCAATGCCCGATGGGTGTCACTCTTTGAAGAAGGAACTGAAATTGTCCCTGCCAACCTGCCCTTTTGAATAACAATCTCTTTCATTTTTTATCAGGTCTCCTCTTATTTGTACCATCCGACTACTTCAGTAACAATTCTTGATGATTTCCTTGCTGAGGTATCTTGTTGAGGGGTGCATATCGCAGCCGAGCCCCAGAGTAGGTTTGCGTTTCAGAAAAAGGTTTGTGAGGCTCGGCGAGATATAGAAGCGCCTGGGAATAAATTTCTTCTTACCACTTACCGCGACTTCGTGCTCCCCGAGGCAAGATGCCTCAGCAAGCTTGCTACCAAAGTGGTTAACAATTACACCTTATCAAATGAGCCGGCTGGAAAAGAACCAATAATTTTTAAGAATGTCGTATTTTCAGCCAGCTCTTTTAGAACAATTTTCATTTTCTTCTCTTTCCTGTGGCCCTCAAATTCCAAAATAAAATTATATTCCCAGGGAGAGCCCGAAAGGGGCCTTGATTCAAGTTTGGTTAAATTTATCTTTCTTCGGGCAAAAATTTTAAGAACCCTAAAAAGAGAGCCGGGCACATGCCTCAAACCAAATATAACAGATGTCTTGTCCCTGCCCGTGGGTTCCCTTTCTTTTTTTGAAAGGACCAAAAATCTAGTAAAATTCTGGGGATTGTCTTCAATTCCTTCTCTTAGGACCTTCATTCCATAAATTTGTGCCGCTCTCTTTGAGGCAATAGCCGCCCAGTTGGTCATTTTCTTTTCTTTTATCAATCTTACGCTGGCAGCAGTGTCATAAAAGGGAATGGCCTTGTATTTTTTCTTTTCTAAAAACCGCCGGCACTGGCCCAATGCCTGATAATGGGAGTAAACCCCCTTTATTGAGCTTAGTGTTTGCTGAGAAAAAGAGATAAGGCAGTGTCTTATTCTTAAAAAAATCTCGGCGTAAGGAGAGAGGGTATATTTCAAAAACAGGTCATAAACGCTTCCCACGGTTCCTTCCAGGGAGTTCTCAAGAGGAACCACGGCAAAATCTACCTCATCCTTTTTTAATGCCTCAAAGACATCTAAAAATGTTTTGAAGG
>CAZPZY010000059.1:0-3627 GCA_964591195.1 uncultured Candidatus Saccharibacteria bacterium | reverse complement strand
TATTCTATAAATCGTCAAAAACTACCGGCACCCTCTTTTTTACATCTTCTAAAAGTTTTCTCATCACACTCCTAATCTCCCAATGGGCGTCCGGAGCAGTCCTTAATTTAAAAATATGGCGCCACTCCCTAAAATTAGCAGTGGCAACAATCTGGGCTTTTGTCCCTATAGGCAAAACCTGTCTGGCGTCTTGGGCTGGCCATCCCGCTTTTCTCAGCCCGCGATACATCTGCTCGTTTAGATCCATCCACTCCTGAAAAGAAACCCTTATCTTTCCTCCCTGAGGCAAGTGGAGTTCAACCAATTTTTCGTCTTTGTCTTTATCTGGAGGAGAAATTACCAATAAATTGCTTTCATCAACATATCGCGTTGACTCCTGGGTAAATGAAGCCAGGCGGTGGCGAACCAACTCATGGGTAAATCCCCGACTGACATTATTAAATTCCACTGTCATTGCTGAATGCTCCAAAACCGACTCATGGCCTCTTTTTCTTAACATTTTTACAAACCTCTCTGCTGATTGGTCAGTAATCCTCTCCCGGCTCTGATAGGAGGTTCTGCCTGCCAATTCAATCAATTCAAGGGGGTCTTCACCTCCTGTTCCCGTCATAATGGCTAATATCCGATAACTTCCCTGATTTTTTATAACCTTACTCATAATACCTTTGAAACCAATTTCTTTATCTGGCAAGCCACCCGACCGATTGGTTTCTCTCCGTCAATAATATAGACATTTTCAAACCTTCTGGCCAATTCTTCATAATTCTGCCAGACCTTTTTTAAGACATCTTCCTTTTCAAAAAGGGTAACCTCAAAGCGCGTCTCTTTTATTCTCTGAATACAAATCTTCGGAGAAACCCTCAAGAAAAATGTCAAATCAGGAAGCAAAAACGGCTTATTGATTTCAATCAGCCAGTCAAGGTTTCTTATTTTGACCGCACCATAGGCAATAGTGGAAAAAAAATATCTGTCAGAAATCACATTTACTCCCTTTTTCAAAAGAGGAATAATCTCCTTTTCCAAATGATATGCCCGGTCAGCGGAAAACAAAAGTTGAAGGCACTCGGCTGAAGAACTCCAATCATGGGTTAGTTGGCTTTTGATTAGTCCTCCAATCAGTCCTGAAGTAGGCTCCTTGGTAATGTGGGTCTTTTCTCCTTTTTCATTCAGATATTGAGCCAAAAGACCTACCTGGGTAGAGTTGCCTGCCCCATCCAAGGAATCAAAAACAATAAACCTTCCTGGGTATTTATTTTTTTTCATTTATACCTTTGGCAGGGTCAATCCTGTCTGTTTTTGATATTTTCCTTTTCTATCACTGTAGGAAACCCGGCAGACCTCATCCCCCTTCATAAATATAATCTGGCCAATGCCTTCCCCGGCATAAATTTTAGCCGGAAGAGGCGTGGTATTTGAAATTTCCACTGTTATGTATCCCTCCCAGTTTGGCTCCAAAGGAGTGACATTAATAATAATTCCGCACCTGGCATAGGTGGACTTGCCCAAACAAATACAAATGAGGTCCCGCGGAATCTTAAAATACTCAATACTTCTTCCCAAAACAAATGAATTGGGAGGGATAATACAAACATCACCCTTGAAATCAACGAAGGAGCGGGGATCAAAATCCTTTGGGTCAACAACCGCATTGTTGACATTGGTAAAAATCTTAAACTCCGGAGCAATTCTAAAATCATAACCGTAAGAAGATAAGCCAAAGGAAATTTTCCCCCTCTCCGATTGCTTGGACAAAAAGGGCGAAATCATTCCATATTTTTGAACATACTTCTCTATTTCTTTGTCGGATAAAACCATAGATAATTAGTCGTTCTCAATTACTATTCCCATATTCCGTGCAGTGCCCTCAATAATTCTCATTGCTGCCTCAATATCATCAGTATTTAGGTCGGGAAGTTTTTGCTGGGCTATCTTCCTTAATTGTTCTCTGGTAATTTTTCCTACCTTCTTTTTATTCGGCTGACCAGAACCCTTCTCAATGCCCGCCGCCTTTTTCAAAAGTTCAGAAGCCGGGGGCTGCTTAAATTTTAGGTCATAGGTCTTGTCTTCAAAAATCGTAATCTGGACCGGAATAATAGAACCGGTCTTGTCCTTTGTATGGGCATTGAATCTGTCGCAAAAGTCCTTAATGTTCAGACCATGGGAGGCCAAGGCCGGACCTACTGGAGGAGCGGGAGTGGCTTTGCCCGCCGGAATCTGAAGTTTAACAACTGCCTTAACTTTTTTCATAATTATTTACCTTACAACTTTTTAATTTGGAGGGAATCAAGTTCCACCGGTGTATCCCTGCCAAACATATTTACCAAGACCTTTATCTTTCCTCTTTCATTATCAATCTCCGAAACCCTTCCGTCAAACCCCTTAAATGGTCCATCAATAATTTTCACTGGCTCTCCCACCCTGACCTCAATTTTATATTCCGGCTCTTCCACTGCCATTCTTCTTTTCAGATTATCAATCTCCTCTTTTGAAACGGGAATGGGGGTTATCCCTGCCCCTACAAAACCAGTCACATTGGGGGTATTTCTGACTACATACCAGGAATCATCGGTAACTATCATTTCAACCAAAACATAGCCCGGATAACTTTTCTCCTCAACTATCCTCCTTTTGCCGTTTTTTATTTTAATTTTCTTCTCCTTGGGCACAATCACATTGAAAATCTTGTCCTGCATGCCTAAACTTTCCACCCGCTGACGAAGGGCTTTAGCAACCGCATCCTCATAGCCGGAATAGGTATGAATCACATACCAATTTTTCTCTTTTGATATCTGCTGTTTGGACATCTTTTTCTCAATAAAATATAACCCTAAGATTCTTTATAATAAATCTAATAATAACATCTAAACCGCCCAAATAGGCTGCCACAACCAAAGAAACTCCTACGACGATAAGGGTATATCTTATTGTCTCCTCTCTGGTTGGCCAGTTAACCCTTTTGGTTTCGGTTTTCACCTCTTTAAAAAAAGTGATAATTTTTGTAGGTAAATTGGTTTTCACGGCAGAGTTATATTACCAAAATCTCCCTAAAATGTCAAAATAGAAGGGGCATCCCGGTAAGAACTCTGAAGAGAAAAGGAACAATAAATGAATAGCCGAAATAAACCATAAAGAAAAAGGCAAAGAGAAGAAAAAGTGGCCCCTGGGCTAAAATGCTTCTTTTAATCCCTTCCAGAGAAGGAGGAAGAAGAGCAAAAAGGATATGGTAGCCGTCAAGAGGCGGAACCGGGATAAGATTAAAGACGCCTAAAATAAGATTCAACCAAGTAAATATCTGTAAAAAGACAACAACACCCAGATTCTGAAGAGGAAGAAAACGCAAAAGAAGCCCGGCAAAACCAGCCATTAAAAAATTAGACAAGGGACCAGACAAGCCAACAATAGCCGGCCCCCAGCGCTGGTCCCTAAGATTAAATGGATTAAAAGGAACCGGCTTGCCCCACCCAAAACCGAAAATAAAAATCATAGTTGTGCCGATAGGGTCAAAATGGACCAAGGGATTGATGCTCAAACGTCCGGCTAATTTAGCCGTATCGTCTCCCAAAAGATAGGCGGCAAGGCCGTGAGAATACTCATGAATGCTAAAGCCAAAAAGAATGGCAGTGCAAA
>CAZPZY010000058.1:0-3638 GCA_964591195.1 uncultured Candidatus Saccharibacteria bacterium | reverse complement strand
GCTCCTTTTCCTTTGTTTGCTCGCCCGACTCCGGGGACAGCCCCTGATTATTCTGGCCAATCTTCTTTGTAAATACGGAGGAAACAACTGCGGCAAGTTTTGAAGTTTGATTGGCAATTGGTTGCCAATTAGGCAAGCCGAAACGGACTATAAAACCCATACATCCGAGAATGATTATTGCTGTCAAGAATCCGGCTGGCAGGAAAGATATTGCCTTTGAAACCTTCTTTGTCCTAATGGCAGACCTAAGAAGTGTCCGCATTACCTATACTTTACACGTTTCTCAAAAAAAATGCAAGCCCCTTGTAAAAGATGCTTGGATGTGGGATAATTTTTTTGTGAACAAAAAAGAGATTGAGAAAATTCTAAAAGATAAAAGGGGTTTTCCACATAGGGTTAGATACCTAAAACTAAAGGAGACCTACATATCCTGGCTGATTTTTACAGGGGATATTGTCTATAAAATCAAAAAGCCGGTTCGATTTAGTTATTTGGATTTTTCCACCCTCAAAAAAAGAAAATTTTTCCTCACTCAAGAACTAAAACTCAACCAACGATTGGCAAGGGAGGTCTATTTAGATGTTGTTCCCATTGCTGTTAAAAACAACAGGTTGAGGTTTTTAGAAAAATCAGATTCTCCTCTTCTCAAAGACGAAAAGATAAAAGATTACGCTCTGAAAATGAAAGAAATTCCCCAAAGGTATTACGCTCCTTCTTTGCTTGAAAGAGGATATTTGAAAAAAGAGGTTTTAGGTAAACTAGCAAAAATTATTGCCGATTTTCACAAAAGAGCCAAAACATCAAAAGAGATAGAAAAATACGGCAGGCTAAAAATTATCAGAAAGAACTGGGAAGAAAATTTTAAACAGACCAAGCCATTTGTAGGCAAGGCAATAAATAAAACCATTTTTGTGTTTATCAAAAAAGAAATCAGAAGGTTTCTGAAAGAAAATAGAACTCTTTTTGAAAAGAGGATAAGAGAGAAAAAAATCAGGGACTGCCATGGCGATTTTCATACCGGAAATATATTTATTAGTCCCAAAAAAATTTTTATAATTGACTGCCTGGAATTCAACAAAAGATTTCGCTATCAGGACACTGCTGCTGATACCGCTTTTTTGGCAATGGACCTTGAATATCTAAAAAGGCCTGACCTTTCTGACTATTTTGTCAAAAAATATGCTGCCAGAAGCAGAGACAAAGACCTCTTCAAGATTCTTCCCTTTTATAAATGCTATCGGGCCTATGTCAGAGCAAAGGTAGGCTGTTTCTCCCTTCCCAAGGGAGATATTCTGTCAATCAAGAGATATTTTTCTTTATCCTTCAGATACGCTCTTTCTCTAAAAAACCGCAGTCCGTTTTTGCTGATTATCTGCGGGCAAATCGGAACCGGTAAAACCCATCTGGCAGAATATCTCTCCCTGATTACCGGGGCATATCTTTTGAGGTCGGATGTCTTAAGGAAGAAGATGTTGGGCATCCCTCTTTTCAGCCATCCCAAAAAAAACATAAAGAAAATCTACGGAGAGAGAACCACAGAGAGAATTTACAAGAAGATGGGTTCAGAGGCGCTAAAACGGCTAAAAAGGGGACGGCCGGTTATCTTAGACGCCACATTCAGCAAAGAGAAACACAGAAAAAAAATAAGGGGAGCGGCTGAAAGGTCAGGGTTTCCTTATCTTTTTGTAGAGTGCTATGCTCCGGAAAAAAAGATATTAGCCCGGCTGAAACAAAGGGCAAAGAAAAAAGAAATCTCCGACGCCACAGTAGAGGTCTATCTAAAAAGAAAACAAGAATTTGAAAAAATAAAACTAAAAAAACGCTTTCTTAAACTTAACACCCAAGGGAACAATGTTGAACAAAAGGCAAACAGAGTCCTGGAAAAATTGCTGTCCCTTGACGCCAAGAGTATTTAGAGCCGCTTCTTATAAAGACCGGAGGAGGCGCTAATTCGCTCCGCGATAAGTGTAGTATACAATCAACCTATCCCAACAGCCATTTCCAGAGAGGGGTAATTTTTATTTTTTTTCCTTCGGCTTTCTCCTCACCTTCATAATCTAAAGTTATAACCACTAAATCGTTGCAATTTAACTCTTTGCTCGCATTTAAAAGAGAATTGATTTCTCTATTTTTTGTTTCTGGGTCCGAAAGGCTACAACAGACCTGAATTAACTACTTAACTTTTTCTTGGTTCTTTAGAACAAAATCAACCTCCTGCCCTCTTCTGTTTTTCCAATAGTAAATCTCTAACAAGGGATTTTGATAGGACCTTTTTATTAAATGTTGAGCAACTAAATTTTCTAATAGTCTACCTAAATTTTTGGAAAATTTAGAAGAAAAACGGCTAATGAAAAAATTGTCTATGAAATAGAGCTTTCTGGGATATTGAAGTTGATCTTTGATATTTGGGGAATAAAATTTCAAAAAATAAACAAAAAAGGAATCTTCTATCCAACTAAGATAGTTAGAGATTGTCCCTTTTCCAATTCTGTATCCTAAACTCTTTAAGGTATTGGTAAGTTTAGAAATAGTAAAATAGGTGGAATTAAGGAGAAGTTTCAACACATCCCGAATAACCGCTTCGTTTCTTGGATTATATCTCTCAAAAATGTCTCTAATAAGAAATGTTTTGAAATATTCATCAATTAGAAAATATTTCTTACCTTCTTCCACCAAAACTATTTCTGGCAAACCACCAAATCTCAGATATTCTTTCTGAAAAGATAAAATTGCACTTTTAGGAAGAGTTTCTATCTTCTTGTTTTTAAAGGATAAAAATTCCTTAAAACCTAAAGGGAAAAGATAACAAGTTAAGGTTCTGCCTCGAAGCTCGGTGGGGATTTCTTTTGAGGATAACTTTGAGGAAGAACCAGAAAGAAAAATAGGATAGTTACAAGTATCCATTACCCGTCTTACCCATTTACTCCACTTAGGAATATTTTGAATTTCATCCAATAACAAGATTGTTTTCTTATTTCCTCTTAACTCTTTGACTACTTCCAAAAATATGCTCAATACTTCTGTTTTTTCAGGAATTCTCTCGTCTTCAAAATTGATATAAATACAATTTTCCTGACTCAATTTTTGAGCCAGGTCCAAAAGTAAATATGTTTTCCCTGTTCTTCTAAAACCAATAACAGAAACAGCCTTTTTAACCCTCTTACTAAAGAAATCAAGCAAGTTTACTTCTCTAAGATAAATTTTAGGCAGTTTTTGGTTCCACCATTCTTTGATTATCTCCTCTAACAGTTGTCTCATAATCTCTTTATTGTAGAACAATCTCTAGCAAGATTGTTCTGTAATAAATTCAGTATAGAACACCTTTTAAAATTCTGCAATCAAACGTATTCAACAGGCTAAAATCTGACCGAAGAGATACTAGTTCTGCAATTTAAAATCTGACTGAAATAAGGCAGGCGGCAATTTAGGAAGGTCAGTCATTGGAAAGGAGCCCGGCTCCTTAAGCCCCTTTGTTAGATTAGATATGAAATTACAAGGGCTTATTCTTCGCCAAATAACAGCCAATGCCAAACCGGTAAAACTTTTACCCTAAAACCATTATCATAAGACCTCTCTTCAAAAATATTCTGAGAAAGCAGAATTCCTTTTTTGACCCTAAATTCTTTCATAAAACAAAG
>CAZPZY010000057.1:0-3772 GCA_964591195.1 uncultured Candidatus Saccharibacteria bacterium | reverse complement strand
TAATTTCTATTAATTTCAATGAATTTCTATTAATTTCGCACCGAAGGTGCTAATTTCTATGAATTTCTATTTTATTTGTTTCGGATTTCGGATTTCGGATTTTTAAGGTATTGTTTATGATTATTATAGGTCAAAACTCCTCTATTGTCCATACTGAGTTGAAAAGGAAAAATCTTTTAAAATTTGGGAGATTTCAACAAGATTCAAGTCCAGGATTACTCCCACAGCAATAGCGGCCAAGGCAGAGTAGATCTGCTCCTTTTCAGAAGCGTCCTCCAACCAGATCGGGACAAAACTGCCCTGATAATTAACCTTAAAGTTGATGCCAGATTGGGAATAGACATCAGTTGCCCTAAGGTCTGCTCCTTTATCAAAACCAAAACCAATCTTTTTAACATCTGGCCCGGCTTTTATCTTTCTTATTTTTTCATCATCAAGGTTTGCAATAAGACAACCAAAACGAGGTAGTTGTTTAGCCAATTCTTCTACCCTCTTTATCCTTTCTTCTTCCTTATCAAAAGCCGCGAAATGAAAAGGAATACTGCTTATACGGTCAATGACCAATATCGGCAGTTTAGAACTTTTAATCACCCACTTCAGTTCTTCTGCTTCTGAATCGCTGTCCAGTTTTGCTTCAAAAATCAAAATGTCCCTGTCAATCTTGGGATGTTTTAATATCTGGCAAATAGTTTTCTTGATTCTAATTCGGTCTTTCCCGACAACAATTATTACCTTCGGCTTTCTTAAAAAGAATTTAAGTTTTGAGAAGAAATTCATAGTTGGTAGTCCGGGGGTATCTGCCGGTAGTCAATAATATATCTTGCCAAATCGTGAAAAATGGGCACGGCCGAGTATTCAGAACTTCTTGATTTTGGGTTGTCTAATTTTACAAGAATCAAAAATTTCGGGTCATACGCTGGAGCAAAACCAATAAAGGACTGCCAGGTTTCATTAGAATAACCCTTACGATTAATTCCCAATGCCGAGAAGGGAATCTGGGAGGTTCCAGTTTTTCCAGCCACATAGTAACCAGGAATTTTTGCTTTCTTTCCAAATCCGTTCTCCACCACGCTCACCAGCATTTTGGTTAATTGATAAGCCGTTTTTGAAGAAATAACCTCTTGGGCCTCTATCAGCGGTTTTGTCTTAAATACCTTTCCGTTTTGAGAAAATCTTTCTGCCACATAGGGCCTGACCATTTTTCCCCCGTTGGCAATAGCACAAAATGCCCGAACCAATTGAATTGGCGTCATTTCAATTCCCTGACCAAATGAAGCAGTGGCAAAGTCAATATCTCTACCCTTTGCCAATCTCCTATTTTTAGAAAATACCTCGCCTTCAAGGTCAATCCCTGTTGCCTCCAGTATCCCAAATTTTTTAATATATTTCAGAAACTCTTCGTTACCCAATTTTCTTTCGGCAAAAATTGCGCCGGTATTAATTGATTTTTCCAATACCTCGGTCATTGTTCTTTTGCCCCATTTCTTTCTGGCAAAGTTATAAATAGGCCTGCCGTTCAGCCAAACCACCCCTTTGTCTTCGTAGATGGTCTCCGGGGTAACTTTTCCCTCTTCTAAAGCCGCTGCCATAGTGATTGGTTTAAAGCATGAGCCGGGCTCAAAAAGTTTTTGAATGGCGCTGTTTTGGAAAATAACTGTCTTTTTAGCAAGAGCATATTCCTCATATTTATTGGGGTCAAAATTGGGAAAATTAGCCAGAGCCAAAATTTTGCCAGTGTTTGGTTCAATAACAATAATTTGGCCACTACGAATGTCAAAATCATCTTTCGCCTTCTTAAGCAATTCCTCTGCCTTAAACTGAATTGGATAATCAATGGTCAGCCAGATATCCGTGGCATTGGAATTATTGTTAATTAAGGATGTTAGTTGTCCCCAGGGGGTTTTTAGTCCTTCAATCTTTTTTTCTCCTTTAAGGGATTGGTCATAATAACCTTCCACTCCATATTGTCCTTCTCCGGCATCATTTAGAAAGCCAACCACCTGAGAAGCAAAGAGTCCCTGAGGATAATCCCTAAAAATGGTATCCCCAAGGTAGACACCTTTCAGTTTTTGTTTTTTTAGTTTTTCTGCCTCGTCCAAAGTGAGCCGTTTTTTAATTAACTCAAAATAATTATCTTCCATTGTTTTTTTCAAAATTTCCTTTTCAGGAAGCCCTACAATCTCTGAGATCTCTTTAGCCGTTGTCTCTTTATCACTGATTTCTTTGGGAGAAATAAATAGATATTTCCCTTTTTTGTTTGTGGCTAATATCTGACCTCCCTTAAAAAAAATCCTTCCTCTCTCGCTTATCCGTTTGACTGTCTTCTGCTGTCCCTGAGCCAGTGCCCGATAATAATCTCCATTTATAACCTCAAGAAAATAAAGCCGGGCTATAATTAATAGCCCAAAAACAACAACAAAAAAGAAAATCAATTTTAGCCGCCACTCTCTCATCTTTCATTTTATGGTTTTACTGCCACCACTGCTTCGCCTCTTACTCTGATATAATCAATCTTTCCAGCCATCTCAAAGTTCAGTCCGTCAACCAAGGGCTTGAGATTTTCTAAAGAACTCATTTGAGAGGCCTTGACCTCCAACATCTCATTCTCCGCAGAAATCTCCTCTATTTTTGAAGAACAATCCCTAATCAAATACATTGTCCTGGTCAGAGAACCAAGCTGAAAGATGTATAAAACCGCCAGAAGAACTGTCAATACCCCACTTAAAGCAAATATAAATTTTATTTTATCTCGGCGCATAATTATATCTCAAATCTCAAAACTCAAATCTCAAAAATCAATTCCCAAATTCCAAATTCCAATTTCCAATTAAATTCCAATACTCAATGACCGAATGACCAAATGACCGAAACAATTTTATTAATTGAGAATTTGGTCATTGGAATTTGAATATTAATTGGAATTTGGATATTGGATATTGGATATTGGAATTTTAGTTAATTTTGGTCATTGTTTCGAATTTCGGATTTCGGATTTCGGATTTTTCTCTAGCATTGTTCCTTAAATGCCCAGTTCTTTGAGTCGCTCGGCAATATCCCCTGCCTTTTCTTCAGTTTTCTTTTTATATTCTTCCCATCTTTCGGCATCCCAGACCTCAATACGATTAGACAAGCCGAGAACTGAAACATTTTTTCTCAAAGAAGCGTAATTCTTTAAATAGTCAGGAATCAATACCCGACCTAATTTATCTAATGCTACATCCACTGCTCCGGCAAGCATCAGCCGGACAAAACCCCGGCTATCTGCTCCACTACTCGGAAGTTTTTCCAGTTTTTGAGCCAGACGCCGCCATTCAGACATAGGGTAAATTACCAGACACTTATCAATACCTCTGGTAATAACTGCTTTTTTCCCCAATTCCCTGCGGAATTTAGCAGGAATAGCCAGACGCTTTTTTTCATCTATTAAATAGGTATATTCACCAATAAACATAGTTTTCCACAAAAATAGGCAGTTTTCCCATAGTTATCCACAATTCCCCACTGGCTTTATTTTAACTAATTAAAAATTATTCGTCAAATCAAACAAAATCATAGTATTTAAGATAAAATTGCCTAATTTTTCCACAGGATATCCACAAAACTCAACAAAACAAAAAAAGCCATCTAAAATGGCTTATTGATATTATCTCGGGTCCCAAATCTCAAATGTTAAATCCAAATATGCTAGTTACTTCACCTGGGTAAGCAATAGCAAACAAAAATCCGAAATCCGAAATCCGAAACAAATAAAATAGAAATTCATAGAAATTAG
>CAZPZY010000056.1:0-3882 GCA_964591195.1 uncultured Candidatus Saccharibacteria bacterium | reverse complement strand
CGTACCAGATGAGAAGTATTAAGATTGTAGGTACTGTAAGAGGGCTATACTGGAGTTGTTCCACCTGTTCCTCCCGCACTACAGCAAGGCTGAGTGCGGGACTCCGCTGATGCTCCGCATTCTCTCACCCCGCACTAAATTTTGAGAAAGATATGATTTTGGCGACTATACCGGGGTTGTTCCACCCGATTCCATTCCGAACTCGGAAGTGAAATACCCCAGGGCCGATGATAGTCCTTCGGGGCGAAAGTAGGTCGTCGCCAAAATTATGCCTTTCTCGAACTTATTAAATTTAGTGCGGGGCGGGCTCGGAAGCATGCCCCGTAGCGAGCTTCGCTCTGCTAGCGGGGTGAAATTCTCCAAGGCCGATGATATTGCCTTTTGGCGAGAAAGTAGGTAGCCCTCTTACAGTGCTTATAATTTTTCTTCTTAATTTGGTACGGAGCCGATAGTGGTATTTTTCTTAATAAACACAAAGAACCTCCTAAAAAGAGGTTCTTTTTTAGAAAAATTTGATAAATTGAAAATAAAGAGATAAAATAAAGAACTGAACAATAATTCAAAATGCAAAAATCAAAAATCAAAATGATCCCGAACAAATTGCTCCGCAATTATACGGGGCAGGCAATTCAAAATGCAAAATCATTTTTAAACTCAAAGCGTAAAGCGCAAAGTGTAAAGCCAAAGCGTAAAGCTTAAAGCTAAAAAGGTTCCGCCTTTCGCTTTAAGTTGTAGTTTTGCGTTTTGCGCTTTGAGCTTTGCGCTTAAAGATTGTTTTGAGTTTTTATTATGGGGTTTATTTTTGAATCTATGACTGTGAGAAACAAAATTTCGCTGGCGGTTTTGACAGTAACTATTATTTTTTTGCTCAACATATTTCAAAAGGATGTAAAGGGCGCTTTTTATTCGTTTTCTGCTCCTTTTCAAAGAATTCTTTTCAGTGCTTCGGTCAATATTTCCAATTTTGTCAAATCAATAGGACAAGCCCAAGAGGAAAGAATAGAAAATGAGAGGTTAAGAAAAAAGATAAAGGAACTGATGGCTGAAAATATCAAATTAAAAGAAGTTGAGGAAGAAAATGAGCGTTTAAGGAGGGCCTTAAAAATTAAACCTCGTTCAGATTTTAATTTTTTTCTTTCCCAGATGATAAGCAAGGATGCAATTTCCTCTGATTCAATTTTGATAAAGGGGGGAGCAGAAGATGGCATTAAAGTGGGAATGCCTGTTGTTACTCCAGAAATGGTTTTGGTAGGTAGGATTGAAGAGACCCTGGATAGATTTTCAAGGGTTCAATTAATTTTTAGCAAAGGATTTTCTTTTGATGTTGAAATTTTGAAGGAAGGAAATCAAACTCCTATCTATGGCTTGATTGAGGGAAGGGGAGGTTTTAAGATTTTTTTAGACAATGTTCCTCTGAAAGCCAAGATTGAAGAAAAAGATGTTTTAACAACAGCCGCCTTAGGAGGAATTTTTCCCCAAGGCCTATTGGTGGGCGAGGTAAAAAAGGTCAGCAAGTCAAACGTCCAACCCTTTCAGGTGGCTGAGGTTTCTCCCTTTCTGGATATCAACGACCTAAGGGAATTGTTTATAATTACAAAATGGTAAAACGCCTTCTTTTTTTGGTTTTAATTTTTTATGCTTTGGTTTTGCTCCAGACCAGTTTTTTTACTCCTTTTGGAGAAATAAATCTTATTTTGTTCTTAATAATTTTCTTGAATTTATTTGAGAGGTCGGAAGGAACCATCGGGCTATATTCAAGTGTTATCGCCGGTTTTTTTCTGGACACCTTTTCAAATAAACCTTTTGGATTTTACCTTTTTTCCCTGGTTGCCTTATCTCTTTTGATTAAACTAATTTTGAAAAGATATATCCAATTTCCTGTTTTGATAAAATAAATATGATGAAAAGATCTGAGGAGATAGAAACCGAAGAGGTTTTTTTGGATTCTTTGGTCCAAAAGGAGGAAAACGATTTTTTTGAGAAGAAATTTGAGGTTCCTTTATCTTGGGATACCACCCGCTTTTTTTTGATTTTTATATTTGTTCTTATTTTTGCTCTTTTTGTTAGAGATATCCAACTTCAGATATGGGAAAGAGACAAATACCTCACATTAGCAGAGAGCAATAGATTCATTGTTCAAAGGACAAAAGCCCAAAGAGGGGTGATATATGGCAGCGATTTGACACAACTGGTTTTCAATAAACCCAGTTTTGATTTGGTGCTTCAAAAAAACGCCCTACCCAAGGACCAAAAAGAGAGAGAAAAAATCTTGAAAGAGGTCTCCGGAATAATCAGAGTAGACCTTGATAGAATAAAAAAAGAAATAGAAGAAGAGGCAGGGTCTAAAGTTTTTATTTCAAGAAATCTTGACTATGAGAGCCTTATTGTTTTGGAATCAAGAATATCAGAACTTCCTGGTTTTAAAATAGAAAATAATACTGTCAGAGATTATGTGGATGGCAAGGTTTTTTCTTCAATTCTGGGCTATAAGAGAAAAACAGGCGAAGGAGTTGGCTTGGAAGGTTATTATGACCAGATTCTTAAGGAAAAGCCGGGCAAACTTTTGGTTGAAAGGGACGCCCACGGCTCAGTGGTTTCAAAAAAGGTTGTTTTGCCTCCCGAACCCGGTAAAAGTTTGCTTTTATATTTAGACCCTCAACTTCAAGAGAAACTTTATCATACGCTGGAAGAGGCAAGGGTTAAGGCAAAGGGGAAGACAGCCTCGGCAATTGTTTTAGATGCCAAGACCGGTGGGGTCTTGGCTTTGGTTTCGCTTCCTAGTTTTGATAACAATCTCTTTTCTCAAGGAATGTCAGTTCAGCAATGGAAGTCAATTCAAAACAATCCCCTCCATCCCCTTGTAAATCATGCCATATCTAACGGTTACCAAACAGGTTCGGTTATCAAGCCACTGCTGGCCGTTGCTGCCCTTCAGGAGAATATAATTTCTCCTGACAAAAAAATTGATCCTTCAAAAGGAACAGGTAAACTTATTATTCCTAACCCTTGGCATCCTGAAAAGCCTTTTATTTTTAGGGACTGGAAGATTCATGGATTGACCGATATGAGAAAGGCGATTGCGGAGTCGGTTAATATTTACTTCTACACAATTGGAGGGGGATATGGAAATCAAAAGGGTTTGGGAGCGAGAAGAATTAAAAAATACCTTCAACTCTTTGGCTGGGGAAGAAAGACAGGGATTGACCTTACAGGAGAATCAGCAGGTTTTCTTCCCGATCCCGATTGGAAGGAAGAAGAAATGGGAATTCCCTGGACCCTCGGAGAGACCTATCATTATTCTATTGGCCAGCAATATCTTAAGGTAACCCCTCTTCAGGTGGCAGTTTCCTTTTTGCCTATTGCTAATAGAGGGAAGCTTTTAAGACCCCAGGTGGTAAGGGGAATTTTGGATGAAAATAAAAATTTGGTTAAAGAATTTAAGCCGGAGGTGATAAGAGAAGGATTTATAGACCAAGATAATCTTAAGGTAGTCAGGGAGGGTATGCGTCAGGCAGTTACCCATGGTTCCTGCACTCCTTGGCTGAATAGTTTGCCTTTTAAGGCCGCCTGCAAAACCGGCACCGCTCAAATAGGCAAGGACCCATACTACGATGGCTGGGTAGTAGTTTTTGCTCCCTATGAAGACCCTCAGATTGTTTTGGTCATTAGTATTAGAGATATTAAAAAGGCCCACTCTGTAATTTTGCCTGTAGCAAGGTCAGTATTGGAGTGGTATTTTGGAAATTCAAAATCCAAAAATCAACCCTGAACCACATAGGGTTCAGAAATTTAGATTTCAAAAATTACATCTCAAAATTCAAAATTACCTTTTACTTTCCATAGTTGAAATTTATTGAAATTTATTGAAATTTGCTCGCTGTC
>CAZPZY010000055.1:0-3957 GCA_964591195.1 uncultured Candidatus Saccharibacteria bacterium | reverse complement strand
GGCCCACGGACTCTGGATCCGTTAATCTTGGTTCGAATCCAAGCCCCGCAGCCACCAAAAAAAACCGCCGAGAGGCGGTTTTTTTTAGCGACTCAAGAATTTAATTCCCTTAAACTCGAAGGAGTCGCTTCACGAGCCTATGGGGCAATGCCTTTACCATCATTTTATCCTGTTAGAGATTTTGTAACTTTTGGAGATATTAAATCAGACATTAATCTAATGTATTCTGGCGTTGTTCCACAACAACCCCCAATGATTTTAGGCGAATACTTTAACCACTTCTTTACTTCTTTTAGATATAAAACAGAGTTCATGCTTTTGTTAAATTTCCAACCACTTCCTTCTTCAGGAACCCCTTCTCCTTGAGCATACGCTCCAATAAATCCTGAATAGATTTCCCTTAATTTTTTTAATCCCTTACTGGCCAGAGAAGGAGAAATACAATTTAATAAAATTACTAAAGGCGAATATTTTTTAATTTCTTCAATAACATTTTCCAACTTTTCACCACTTAAAAGTTCTAAGTTTTTATTGATACAAAAACTTATTAAAGTGGGTTTTTTTGTTTCTTTTGTCAATCTTAAGAGAACCTTTGCTTCTCTTTGACAATTTATTGTTTCAATTAAAAATAAATCTACCCCTAAAGAAGCCAAAAGTTCAATTTGCCTTTTATGTTCTCTTTCTAAAATTTTATTTTCCGGCACTAGATCAGGCCGATAACAATCTTCTAAAGGGGCTAAATCCCCCGCCACAAAAACTTCTCTTTCTGAGCTTTTTTTTACCTTTTTAGCGATTTTTATCGCTGAAATTGTTGCTTTTTCAGCCAATTTTTCTTTCTTTACTTTTTTAAAGGTCCACCTTGTGGTTCTAAAGGTATTGGTAGAAATAATGTCAGCTCCTGCTTTAACATAATCTCTGTGAATTTCTTCTAATAATTTTGGCGCTAATAAAGAGGCCTCTCCTGACCAAAGAGGTAAGGCAGTATTAAATCCTCTTTTTTGAAGTTCTGTTCCAATGGCTCCATCTAGCAAGACGATTTCTTTTTCTTTTAGAAATTCTTCAAATTTCATTTTGGCGTGGCGGAAATAACATAAATTTTATGAAAAACAGATTCTCCCTTTTGTCTTCTTTCCTCTGCCTGAGTGGCTGAGATTTTGTTTTTTCCTTGTGGGTCTTCAAAAAATTCAAACCTAATAGGGGACCTTTGCTCAGTTTTTGCTAAACTTGAAAGAGATGTGTTCGGGTCTTGGGGGACGATTTCTTCATTAACGACTTGGGGTTGAAAATCATACTTTTTGAATAATTTAAGCAAAGTTTCTTTTGATGGCCTCCCGCCTAGATTTAACACTATACTTCCGTTTTTTGGAAGCAGTCTTTGTTCTCGGATTTGGGCTAAAAAATTGTCAATTAATCCCAACCCAACAATGTTAAGATCGGAGGGGTACTTTTCTTTGAAATAATAATCAGCGGCTTCCCTTTCTTTCACCTCAAACGGAACTGGAATTTGAGGAAGGCAGGCGGCTACCAACTCTATATTTTTAAGACTTTTTATAAAAGAAAATAAATCTCCAACCACAAACTCAAAATCTTTCAAAGCCTCTTTCCCTAAAAGTTTTTCTACATTTCTTTTAGCGGTTAAAGCGGCTATTCTGTTTATATCACTTCCAATAACTCGTTTTGCTCCTAATTCTTTTAAGAGTATAGCGATAACTCCGCTACCAACTCCTATTTCCCAGACATTTTTATTTTTAATCTTTTCTTTATCAATTTTTCTTAGTCCGTCAGCAAAAACTTTAGTCCATGGATCTCTTGGATCAAATACTTCTTCGGGAAGTCTAATTTTTACTTCACTTCTTTTTTTAGAAAGTTCAGGCAAAATTTCACTGACATCAATTTCCTTACTTTCATTTATTTTTTCTTGAATTGCTTCTCTTTCTCTCTTTTCTTGAATTTTTTTTACTTCCCCTCGTTTTTTAAAGATTTCTCCTTTCATTTTCTCGGTATTTTTTTGTTTTACAGCAGGCAATTTCTTTTTTAAAAATAATTCTAAAAACCCTATTCTACTTTCCACATACCATATTTCAATTTACTTGTCAAAATGCACTCATCTTATACATTTTTTTGATTTATGTATAAGATTTGGTAAAATAATAATAGAAGTTTGGGGCCGTTTATGAGATTTGTCTTGAAATAAAATCTGGGCATATAACTATGAGGTGGGTATTAAGGTCAAAGATTCATAAGGCAAGGGTTACCGGTGAAGATTTAAATTATATGGGAAGCATAGGTATAGACGGGGCGCTGATGGAGAAGGCCGGTTTTTTAGCAGGGGAAAGGGTTTTGGTGGCAGACAATACAAATGGGGCAAGGCTGGAAACCTATATAATTGAAGAAGAGGAAAATTCAGGGAAAATAATAATCTACGGAGCCGCCTGCCGCCTTATTAAAAAGGGCGATGAGATTATTGTTATGGGATTTGAGTTGACAGATAAGCCCATTAAGGCAAAGAGCGTTCTGGTTGATGAAAATAACAGATTCATAAAATTCCTTTAGAATCCAATGCAGTATTTGGCATCGGAGAAAGCCAATTCCAGTAGCATCGCCCTTATTTTCTTAAATGGGGGAGTGGTATTCTTACTAAAAGATTGATTATGTCCAAGAAAAAGGCTGTTATTTTTGATTTAGATGGAGTAATTAGCGATACCCAAAGACTTCATTTTGAAGTAGATGTTGAGGTATTGAAAAGGAAAGGAATAGATTTCCCTTTTAAGAGAATGAATAGATATGCCGGCGTCTCCGACAGAGAGTTTTTCCGAGAGTTAGTATTTAAAAAAAAGAAATTTTCCGAGAAGGAAATGGAAAAAATAATAGAGATGAAATATGAAATTTTGTTTAAAAAAATGGAGGGAAATTTAAAGCCCATTAAGGGAGTAATAGAATTAATTAAAAGATTAAAGAGAAATTCCTTTAGATTGGCAGTAGCCTCTTCTTCTCCCAGAAAAGCAGTGAACTTTGTGCTTTCTTCTTTTAAAATCAAAAAATACTTTGATGTAATCTTATCAAGAGAGGATGTTATCAAGGCGAAGCCGGACCCCGAGATTTATTTAAAAGCGGCAAAATTATTGAAACTAAAGCCGGAAGATTGTTTGGTAATAGAGGATTCTCCTTCCGGAATAAAGGCTGCCAAATTAGCAGGAATGAAGTGTATTGCTATTGCTACCACCCTCAAAAAGGAGCAATTGAAACAGGCCGATAAAATAATAAACTCTTTTGAGGAACTCTCCTTAAAAGAGATTTGCGGGATTTGACCCACGATGCTAAACAGCCGGACAAGGTGGGGAGAATTAGATATGTCAAAACACTTGCCTCTTGACATACAGAAATTTGTTGGTAAAATATGAGCGGGAATGAATTGAGAGAACATAAGAGAATATAATAGGTTGTAGGGAAAAGCACCTTGAAAATTGAATAGGGAATGAGTTTAGTTTTTTAGAGTTGTCCTGACTCGTATTTTTGAGAGTTTGATCCTGGCTCAGGATGAACGCTGGCGGCGTGGATAAGGCATGCAAGTCGAACGGTCCCGCACATAACTTTGTTATGTGCGGGATAGTGGCGAACGGGTTAGTAACACGTGGGTAACATACCCGTGAGACGGGGACAACCCAGGGAAACTTGGGCTAATACCCGATAGCCTCTCCGGAACAAAAGTTCCCAAGAGTAAAACCTCGTCCTTCGGACTAGGAAATTCTAAGCACTAAATCTCAAATTCTAAACAAAATTCCAAATTCTAAATCCCAAATCCCAAAAGGATTAAAACAGTTTAGAATTTGGAAAATTGGAATTTAGAATTTGTTTCGGATTTAGAATTTCGAATTTAGGATTTCCTCGCCCGGAGGGCGAGGGCTCACGGATTGGCCCGCGGCCTATCAGCTTGTTGGTGAGGTAATGGCTCACCAA
>CAZPZY010000054.1:0-3957 GCA_964591195.1 uncultured Candidatus Saccharibacteria bacterium | reverse complement strand
CAAACTGACAATTGACCTTTGCAATAAATACAAAATCCCTATGGTATTTACCGGCGTAAGGGGATTTAGGCACTAAATTTTGTGTCCACTAATATCCAATATCCAATTTCCAATTAATATCCAATTTCCAATTTCCAATTTCCAATGGCCAAATGTTAATTGAAAATTTGACTTGATTTTCAAAAGAAATATAATGAGAGCAGTATGAGCAATAAAATAATTACGAAAGAAGAAACCCAAGTGGAGAAGATTTTATTTAGACGAAGACAAGGGATTATTAGAAGAATAAGGGAATGGAGAGAGAGAAATAAAAAGTATTTTAGGAATTGGGATTCGGTAAAGGTTATCCGTGCCTTAAGAAAGACCAATGGTCGTCCTTGATACTTCAGTTATTGTTAAGTGGTTTATAGAAGAGAAAGGCTCAGAACGATCCTTGGTTTGGTTAGAAAAACATATCAAAAAAGAGGAAATTATTTTAGTTCCCTCTTTATTTATTTTTTTATGAGATAGCCAATGTATTAAGATATAACAAGAGGCTCCCCACCAATGAAATCTTAAATCTCATTGAAGAATTGTTTCATTTGAATTTGAAAATTGAGGAAGTAACTCCAGAGTTAATTATGAGAGGGCTAGTATTAGCCCGAGAGGAAAATATCAGTATTTACGATGCTATATTTGTTGTATTAGCAAAAATTTATCAGTTATCTTTTTATACTGCCGACGAAAAGTTATATAAGAAAGTAAAGGGTTTGGGCTTTGTGGAGTTGCTGTAGTTTGGTCATATCCTGCCAATGTCAAATCTAAATACAGTAGAGAAAGATCCGAAATCCGAAATAAATAAAATAGAAATTCATAGAAATTAGCACCTTCGGTGCGAAATTAATAGAAATTGATTGATAGAAGTTATTTGCAATGAATTTCGCGAGCGACAGCGAGCAAATTTCAATAAATTTCAATAAATTTCAACATTTCAACTATGGAAAGTAAAAGGTAGTTTTGAATTTTGAGATTTTAAATTATCATTTTGATTTTTGATTTTTGCATTTTGAATTAAAAAATGGCTATTTTGAGACTCTACAATTCTTTATCGCGGAAAGAGGAGGTCTTTAAGCCCTTAAAAGATAAAAGGGTAGGGCTTTACACCTGCGGTCCGACGGTTTATTCTTACGCCCACATTGGCAATCTGAGAACCTATCTTTTTGAGGACATTCTCAAGAGAACCCTTACCTACAATGGATATCGGGTAAAGCATGTAATGAATATCACTGATGTTGGCCACCTTACTTCTCAGGCAGATACCGGCGAGGACAAGGTTGAAATGGCCGCCAGAAAAGAGAGAAAATCAGCATGGCAGATTGCTGCCTTTTATACCCAGGCATTCAAGAAAGATCTGTTCCGAATGAATATTATCCCTCCGGATGTTTGGATAAGAGCTACTCGGACCATCAAAGAGCAAATAGAGCTGATTAGGATTTTGGAAAAAAAAGGATTTACCTACAAACTTGCCGACGGGATATACTTTGATACAAAAAGATTGAGGTCCTATGGCCGGCTTTGGCCCAAGAAGATGAAACTGAAAGCCGGGGCAAGGATCGAGATGGTCCCGGGCAAAAAAAGGCCGACTGATTTTGCCCTTTGGAAGTTTACCCCCAAGGGAGTGAAAAGGCAGATGGAGTGGAACTCGCCTTGGGGTAGAGGTTTTCCCGGCTGGCATACCGAGTGCGTGGTAATGTCAATTAAAGAATTGGGTATTCCTTTTGACATTCACTGCGGCGGGGTTGACCATATTTTAATTCACCACACAAACGAGATTGCCCAGGCAGAAGCCGCCTATGGCAAGCCGCTTGCCAAATTCTGGCTCCATTGCGAGTTTTTAAATGTTGAAGGAAAAAAGATGGCAAAATCAGAGGGAAACATATTTAAACTGGAGGACCTTATTCAGAAGGGATTTAGTCCTCTTGCATTCCGCTATCTTTGCCTGACCTGTCATTATCGCTCAAAATTAAATTTCACCTGGCAGTCCCTGAAAGCCAGCCAGAATGCTCTTGGAAATCTTTATCAAAGAACAAGAGAGATAATACCTGCCAGAGGAGTATCTTTTTCTTTCAGTTCAGGATTTAAAAAATACCAAAAGAGATTTCAGGAGATTATCAACCACGACCTGGATACGCCAAAAGCCTTGGCTTTGCTTTGGAATATGACCGAAGACAGAAAAATTTCTTCTGTTGAAAAATATCACCTCTTGCTTGATTTTGACCGGATTTTTGGATTAGGGCTGAAAAAAATTAAGAGATTAAGGGTTCCCAAAAAGGTAAGAGATTTGGTAAAATTAAGGGAAGAATACAGAAAAAAAGGAGATTTCAAAAAATCAGACAGGTTAAGGAACGAGATTGAGCGTCTTGGCTATCTGGTTGAAGACACCCCGACAGGTCCAAAAATTAAGAAGAAATACGAAAAATAGTACGAAATACGAAAAATAGGGATGTGCACATTTTTCAATTCGAATCTCAAAATTTCCCATTTTTCAGGTGGAAGGTGAGATAAAATTTTTATAATTATGTATAACTGGTCAGTTGATGAGGAAGAATTTAAAAAGGAAGATCCTGAAGGCTATAAAATTTGGCGCCTGGAGCAAATGATTAATTATGGTTTGGGCAAGGAAAAAATTAGCGAGAAATTAGTAAGAAAGTATTGGCACAAACTTTTTTTAGATCCGGAAACTAAACGGTTTTTAGAGTTTTTGTTATGGCCAGAGAAAAAATCTTTACCGTAGAGCAAAAAAAATTTTTGGAGTTATTTTCTCAAGAAAGCTACTTGACCAAAAGATTCTATCTCACTGGCGGCACCCCACTAGCTGTTTTTTATCTTTTCCATCGAATTTCTGAAGACCTTGATTTTTTCAGCGAACAAGAAATCCATCTACCAAGCATTGAAAAATTTATTGGCAAAATCAAACAGCAATTAAAATTGGTCAGTATTGATTATCGCAAATTTTTGGGTTTGCATAGCTTTTATCTCTTTTTCTCTAAAGATAATTTTTTGAAGGTTGATTTTAATTATTACCCATTTCCCCGAATTGAGCCAGGGATAAAATATAAAAATATTGTTGTGGATAGCCTTTATGACATTGCGGTTAATAAAGTGCATACCATTTCAATGAAGCCACGGGCGCGTGATTTTATTGATATCTATTTTATTATCAAAGAAAAAAATTATTCTTTTCAAAAACTTATTATGGATGCAAAGGCAAAATTTGATTGGCATATTGATCCTATCCAGTTAGGCATTCAACTTATTAAAGCTAAAGAAGTAAAAGATTTCCCCCGTATGCTTAAGAAAATCAATCACCAAGAATGGCAGAACTTTTTTATTGAGCAAGCAAAAAAATTAAAAAAGGAGATTTTTAAATAAAGGCATCCCAACTAAAAGTGTACATCAATTTTAAGTTTTATTCTAAAAGAATAATGGAATATCTTTCAAAGGAGCGAGAATCACGGTCAGACCCTGTAAGTTTAATAGAACCCTTTACTTGTCAAAAATGTGCTCATCTTATACAGGGTCTTGCGATATAAGTAGAATGGGTTAAAATAAAAATAGAGGTCAATGAGATTTGGGCCTATAGTTTAACGGTAGAACACTACATTTGCAATGTAGGAGTGGCAGTTCGATTCTGCCTAGGTCCACCAAAATTCGCCCCCCTTGGGAGGATGGTTTGTTTGACTAAATTCTTTGGCTGGGGTATTATGGTAATCAAAGGAGTTGGGCGACAAACTGCCTATTAGAATTCTTAAATGTTGTAAAATCCTAAATCCGAAATCCGAAACAAATAAAATAGAAATTCATAGAAATTAGCACCTTCGGTGCGAAATTAATAGAAATTGATTGAAATTAATAGAAATTAGTAGAAACTAATAGAAATTAGTAGAAATTAATAGAAATTTATTTTGCAATGAATTT
>CAZPZY010000053.1:0-4002 GCA_964591195.1 uncultured Candidatus Saccharibacteria bacterium | reverse complement strand
CAGACAATCCCCTATTGGTCATTTTGGTCAAAGCCAGCAATCTATTGTAGAATTCTGGCACCGGCTCTACATAGCCGACAACGGGTTTTTGGGAGGGTATAGCAGCACTATCTCTTAGATTCATGGTATAACTCTGCTTTGCATACAAAATGGTGTCATGCCTCAACTCTGCCCAAGAAGCCAGAGCGGTTGTTAATTCTTTATCCTGCCAGGCCTTTGTCTGCATAAAGGTTGGATAACCTTTTCCAAATTCTTTCAACAATGGCTTTAGAGCATAAAGCCAGGACCAGTAAAGGTTTTTCTGCCAATCAGATTCATTGAATTTATCAAACTCCTCTTTTAGTTTCAGAAATTGGGTTTCGTAGGTTATCTTGTTGCCTTCTTTGTCTCTGGCTTCGTATTCTGCATCCCCTAGTTCTTGTAAAAGTTCTTTCGCTCTTTTAGAACCCAATAAAGCCATCACATCCAAGCCGCGAGGAAAAGTCCTGGCAGGTCCTCCATCAGTAAACTCGCAGGTAAATGTATTTTTGCAGTCCTTCCCAGTATACATTCCCACATAAGGAGAAACAAGATTGCTGAACATATAGGAGTCTGGAACAAATCTCTGACCCATCAATCTGAATCCCGCTGTTAGGGCTAAAACCTTGTCTGCCTGCTCTGGAGTAAACGGCGGCCAAAGTTGTGCTTGACCAGTTCCGCCATAAATTTTTGGTGGTTTAAACTCTGCCAGTTTTGCTTTTAATTTTTCAAGGTTCTCTTGGGTCAGATTATTAGGATCAAATTCTCCATTGAAAACAGAATTTAAAGCCTCCAAATACTCATAGGGTCCCAAATCATCAGAAAAACCAACATAGAAGGCAGTAACTGAATAAATTCTTTCCCAGTCGTCTTTTAATTTTCTATTTTTAGCAAATTCTGAAGATATTAAGCATGCCTGAATTGTTTGAATTTTAGCGTCGTATAAAGAAATCAATGCTTTGCAGGGAGGAAAATTATTGCAATCCTTTCCTGGTTTTACCTGGTCGGTTCCTTTCAAGAGCATTGACATCCTGCCATACCACATCATTGCCTTAAAATAGTTTTTCAGTCTCTCTGATCTTGTATAATGGCCTCTGGGCACATATTGGGAATAATCCTCTCTGTAAATAAAAATCGGCGAGTTAGAAAATCCCTGATGCTCTTTTATCAATTCCAATTCTTTTTCTACCTGTTCTTTGACAAAATCAGGGGTCTCAAATTTATATTTATCTAAATCCTGTTCTGTAAAATAAGCGCTGGCTATACCGGGATCCTGGCAATTTTCAGAAGGAGGACAAAGTTGGTCATTTCTTGGTTTTAGCAAACTTAAACCAACAGAAAAATAGGCGATATTTCTCTTTGATGCCTCTTTCAAATCGCCAGTTGCTTTTTGATAATTTTCTTGGGAGTTCTCCAAAAGGGTTTTACTGATTTGCCAGATTTTATCGTAAAATTCCTTTTCCTCAATTTGTCTTAGGGTTTCATCAAACTGAATATGGTAGAGGTGGAGTAAAGAATCAGAGGTTATAAAAATAGGCACATCCAATTGTTTTAATCTCTTGTAGGGCTGGGTAATGTCTTCCTCCTTTGGACTGAAAGGAATGTCAAACACCGCAAAGCCATTTTTCTCTAAAAGTTGTTTGCTTCTGTCTGATAAAGAAATTTTTTTGGAGAAGTTGTTATAATTGGAGATCTGCCCTAAACTCAACGGAAGATTATATTGGGAAACGCTTAAAGGAATGTTTAAGGAAGCCAAACTATAGTATTTAGCAAAATTGGTTTTTTCGGTCTCTATCCCTGTTAGATCAATCGGCTCTGTCTGTAGGGTTGATGTTGATGCCTGTGGCGAAGGACCCGGAGGAGGCAAAGGACCAGGCGGAGATTCTCTGAAAACAAAAAACCAAAACCCCAATACCACCACTGCTACAATAATACCCGCGCCAAAAATTTTTCTCTTAAGAAAAGCCATATTGTTTGCCTCTAAAGTAGACCAAATAAACACCTCGCTAAGACCACAATCGGAGGCATTTTTATTTATGTTTTTTCAAGCATCAAACAAGCCGGCAGAGGGATTTGAACCCCCGACAACCAGTTTACAAAACTGGCGCTCTAACCACTGAGCTATGCCGGCATAATCACTTTTTAACCTCCTCCTTTATCCTCTTCCAATAACTATCCTCTCTGGCTGTTTTTTCTTTTCGTTTTTCTCTCAATTTCTGAAGATGGGAGAAAATAAAACCTTCAAGCCGTAAGGTAAGAATCTGAAGTCTTTTTAAAAATTTTTCTAAAAATAACTCATAAGAAAAATTTTCAATCGGTAGAATCTGCCGGCTTTTCCTTTTGACATTTGAAATCAAACCCTCTTTTTGATTAGAAGAAGAAAACGAATCTAATTCAGGCAGGTGGCGAAATATAATTATAGCCATTCCCAATAAACCCAAAACCAAAGAGTTTATAGATATAATCTCCAATGGATTCATAAACTAAACCTCAAACCTGACATATCTTTTTAGGGTAATATTCTCGCCAAACTTGCTGATGTATTCTTCAATTAGGTCTTTGACTGTTTTGGACTGGTCCTTTATCCATGGTTGGGATAAAAGAGGAGTCAGGTCAGGGTCAACAGCGGCAATCTGCAGACACAGTTCGTGAGCCAGTTTTTGAAACCCTTCTGAGCGGGCGACAAAGTCCGACTCGCAATGAAGTTGGACCATCGCTCCCACCCGCTTGTTAGAATGAACATAACTGCTAATTATCCCCTGCTCTGTTTCCTTTTCTTTCTTTCCGGCAGCAAATTTTTTCCCCCACTCTGCCAAAATCTCTTTTGCCCTCTTAAAATCCCCTTTACCTTCCTCAAGGGCCTTCTTGCATTCGGAAATAGAAATACCTGTTTCCTCTCGTAATTTTTTAATTTGATTAATGTCCACCATAATAAATTTATTTCCTCTATTTGGAATTTGGCGCTTGAGACTGGGAATTCTTTACCTTTAATATCACTCCTCTTATCTTGTCTAATATGTATTTAACAGAGGAAATAGCATCATCATTTGCAGGGATAGGATAATCGGCTAAACTGGCATCACTATTGGTATCTGAAATTCCAATCACTGCAACTCCCTTTCTTGATGCCTCTTTTACTGCCAAGGCATCCTTATTCATATCCAGAACAAAAATAGCCGCTGGTAGTTCTTCCAAATTCCTTATGCCCTCAAACTTCAATTTTAACTTCTCTAACTCTTCTTCCATCTTTTTTCTTTCCTTTTTTTTATAATTCTCCATTATCTTTGGGTCAGCCAACTTTCGTTCCAATTCCTTCATATACTCTACCCTCTTCTTAATCACCGGAAAATTGGTAAATGTTCCGCCCAGCCACCTTTCATTAACATAGGGCAGTCCGCACTCCTGAGAAACCTCTTTTACCAGTTTCTTAAATTGGACCTTGGTTCCCACAATCAATAGGGTCTTTTTTTCGGAAATCAATTTTTCAATAAAACCCAATGCCTCAGCCAATTTCTTCTTGGTTTTCTCTAAGTCAATAATATGAATGGTATTTCTTATTCCTGCTATATAGGGCTTCATTTTGGGATGGGTTTTTGAGGTCCGATGACCAAAATGGAGCCCTGCCTTTTCCATCTCTTCAATGTTAAGGTCAAAAATATCGTCTTTTGTTGCTTCCTTTAATGTCTGTTTCATATGTACTATATCTAACCAATTCTTGATAATTTATGTGCTGAGGTATCTTGACTAAGGGGAGCATATCGCAGCCGAGTCCCAGAAATAGGTTTGCGCTTCAGAAAAAGGTTTGTAAGGCTCGGTCAGATTTTGGAAGCGCCTGGGAATAAATTTCTTCTTACTACTTACGGCGACTTCGTGCTCCCCGAGGCAAGATGCCTCAGCAAACTTGCTACCAAAGTGGTTAGCAACTACAGGTAATATGTCTATATACACCATAACCCTTGATTTTTCAAGTCCTCTATTATATAA
>CAZPZY010000052.1:0-4144 GCA_964591195.1 uncultured Candidatus Saccharibacteria bacterium | reverse complement strand
CGAGCAATTCGTTCGCTGTCTGATTTATTCATCTGACATCCAAAGGTAATGATATGATATCTTTTTGACATTTGTTTGTCTTAAAAATCGGCTAACCACCTTGACAACGACCTTTTCTTTTATCCTTTGCTCAAAGAGAAATAGATATATTTTAAATGTCTAGCTAATTCGGTAAGAGCTCTGGTATTTTTTCTGCTGAGGCATTCTTGTCGAGGTGGAGCATATCGCAGCCGAGCCCCAGAATAAGTTTGCGCTTTAGAAAAGGTATGGACGGCTCGGCGAGATATAGGCGCCTGAAGATAAATTTCTTTCCTACTGCTTACCGCGACTTCGTGCTCCCCGAGGCAAGATGCCTCAGCAAATTTATTTATTACCAGATTGGTTAGCAATTACATCATAAACAAAAAACGCGGACCTGAAAAGTCCGCGTTTTCATTGGAAGACAATTTCTATCTTTCCGGCCTGGTAATGGTACATATCCACCTTCCCTGGTGACAGATACATTGTGAAATTCCCGCTCTTGTTTTGTATTCTTTTGTTTCTCCTTCCTGGCATTCGGGCTTTAGATTTTGTTCTTCCTTGACCTTGGTTTCATTGGGACCTGGCTTGCGGCAAATACTGTAGGATTTACTTACTCTTTCTTCAATCAATCCCGGGCAACACTTTCTGTCAATTGGTCCCAAAAGAGGATTTCTATTTACCCTTTCTCCTGCTTGAGCGCATTTTGACCTACAAGGACCTTTGTAAGCAATTTCTGTTCCAGCAACCCTTGCCCAACAGTCATTGCTATAGGTTCTTCCGTCTTTTCCGCAGACAGGATCCCAAAGGGTATAACAATTAGGAATCTCCCCAGCCTGTTCAATTCCTAAACATTTTTTTAGACAGACCTCAAAATCCTTTATTTTTTCTTCAACCTTTATTCCCCTTTTTTCCATATAAGGTCTAACGCACTTCAATCCGTATTCTACCGGTTTCTCAGAGGAAATTCCCTTTTTAAGACAGGATTTCAAATCTTCCGGCACATAGGGTAGATAGGACTTAAGACATTCAGAGATGCATTTTATCCTTATTAGTTCCTTGCCGGAGTAAGGAATGCATTTTGGCGGTAGGGGACAGCCCTTAGAATCCCTTTCTATCACAATTCTCCCTTCCTTACAGAAATCCGGAGCAGGTGGGGTCCATTTTGGACAGCCCCTCTCTTCGGCTTCCTTTTCAATTTTTTCGGAGATTCCTTTAATTACTTTTCCTCTTAGTTCTTTCAGTTGGGGAACTGCTGTGACATCTTGTAAGATTTTCATATGTAGGTCAGGGTCTCCTGGCAGTTTTTCTATATAATCCTTTATCATCTCCCTCTTTTTTTCCGGCATCTTTTCTAATTTTTTTTGCAGGTTGTTTAGGATTTTTTCTTGGGCATTCTGGATACCTTTCTTTGCCTCCTTTGGCACTCTTTTTTCTAACTCTTTTAGTATCTCCAGGGCTTTTACCTCTTTGAAGGGACTGCCCTTCAGATTCTCTACTGCCCTTTCTAATCTTTTTGGAAGTTCTTCTTTTTTTTCCAACTTCATCATTATATCCTTAAATCTTTCCAGGTGTCTTTCTCTAACTTTCTTTATTTTTTCAAATGCTTGAGGGCTAACCTGGGTTTCCAATCTCTCAAGGAGTTTCTGGTGAAGCATTTGGTGCTGGGTCCATTTGTCTAAAAACCTATTTAATTCAGGATTTTTCTTTGCCTTTTCTTTCAATCTATCTGCTTGATTGTTCATTCTTTCTATTTCCTTTTCATAATTTTTGCTTGCCTTCTCAACGGCTTCCGGATTTCTCTTTTCTTCAATCATTTTCTTCATCTCTATTAATTTTTCATCAGCAAATTTTGACCTTAACTCAAACTTCTTTACTGGGTCAAAGGCAAAGAAAGAGCGAATGCCACGGGCCCAATCCTTTAGGAAATAGAGAGGGTCTCCTGGTAGAATCCGGGGGCTTGAGATTCCAAGGTCCTGGGCAGAAACCTCCTGAGCCGAGACCATCAGCCCAGACAGTCCAAAGATAATAACCGAGGTCAGACCTAAAACAAGAATCTTCAATGCCTTTTTATTCATATTTTTTTATTTTTTTCGTTCAAAATATTATTTGAACGCCGACCTTTTCCTATTTTTTAATTTTATCAATAAATTGGTCCAATTTCATTTCTCCTATATCTCCTTTTTTTCTTTTTCTTACCCTGATTGTTTTTGAATTTATCTCCCTGTCTCCAATTACCAAAAGATAGGGAATTTTTTGAATTTCTCCTTCCCGGATTTTTTTGGAGACCGTTTCTTTCTCATCTTTTAATTCGGTCCTTATCCCTTTTTCTTCTAATCTTTTCATTACCTGCCCTGCATATTTCAGATGTTTTTTCCCTAAGGGGATTATCCAGACCTGAATGGGAGAAAGCCAAAAGGGAAGGTTTCCTTCATAGTATTCAAGAAGAACCCCGATAAATCTTTCCAGCGAGCCCAGAAGTGCCCGGTGAACCATTATTGGCCTTTTCTTTTTTCCTTTTTGGTCAATATAGGTAACATCAAACCTCTCAGGGAGATTGAAATCTACCTGAATTGTTGTGCACTGCCATTCTCGCTCCAGGGCATCTTTGATTTTAATATCAATCTTCGGTCCGTAGAATGCCCCTCCACCCTTATCAAGGGTGTATTTTGATTTTACTTTTTTCAGGGCGTATTTAAGGGAGTTTTCTGCCTTGTGCCATACTTTTTCATCTCCTACAAATTTTTTTGGTTTGGTAGAAAGATAGACATTGAGTTTCTTGAATCCGAATTTTTTTAGTATTTTAAAGGTCAGTTTTAGAACAGAGGTTAGTTCCTGAGAAAGTTGCTCAGGGGTGCAGAAGATGTGGGCGTCATCCTGGGTAAATCCCCTTACCCTGGTCAAGCCATGGAGGACACCTGATTTTTCGTAGCGGTAGACCGTGCCCAGTTCTGTGTATCTAATAGGCAGGTCTCGGTAGGAACGGATTTTTGTTTTGTAAATGGCAATATGGAAGGGACAGTTCATCGGCTTAATTTGGTAATCATCCTTTTCCTCTTCTTTTAGTTCTGCCATATGAAAAGGGGGGAACATATTTTCTTTGTAAAATTTGGTGTGCCCTGAGGTTTCCCAGAGATTTAACTTGGCAATATGGGGAGTGCAGACCAGTTGGTATCCGTTTTTTAGATATTCATCTAATGCGTAGTTTTCAATAAGGTATTTAAGCAGGGCTCCCTTTGGATGCCAGAGAACTAATCCCGGACCGATATTTTCGTCAATATGGAACAGGTCAAGTTTTTTGCCTAAAATCCTGTGGTCTCTTTTTTCCGCCTCCTTCTCTTTTTCCAAAAACTCCTTAAGTTGTTTTTTTGTTTTAAAAGCCAAACCGTAAATCCGTGTGAGCATCGGATTTTTTTCGTTTCCCTGCCAATAAGCGCCAGAAACCCTTGTGAGTTTGAATCCGGCAGGGTCTATCTCTTTGGTTGATTTAACATGAGGTCCCTTGCAGAGGTCAAGAAATTTTCCACTTTTGTAAATTGAGACATTTTTTTCCGGGATTTTCTCAATCAATTCCAATTTGTATGGCTGGTCTTTAAATATCTTTTTGGCTTCTCTCTTTGAGATAAGTTTTTTCTCAAACCTGATATTTTCCTTAATTAATTCCTGCATTTTTCTTTCAATTTTTTTCAGGTCATTTTCTGAGATAGGGGAGGGAAAATCAAAGTCATAATAAAAACCGTTTTCAATTGCCGGACCTATGCCAAATTTAACCCCGGGATATATTTCCTGGACCGCTGCTGCCATAATATGGGCAAGGGAGTGCCTTATTTTGTCTATTTCTGCTGCCTTTTTTTTCATAATGCTGTTTTTTTAAAATGATAATTTAAAATCCCAAATCTCAAAAATCAATTCCCAATTTCCAAATTCCAATTTCCAATTAAATTCCAATACTCAATGACCGAATGACCAAATCTTATTAGAATTTTCAATTTCCAATATCCAATTTTCAAATCTCAAAATCTCAAAATTCAAATCTCAAATCTCAAAATTACATCTCAAAATTCAAAATTACTTTTACCTTCCATAGTTGAAATTTATCGAAATTTATTGAAATTTGCTCGCTGTC
>CAZPZY010000051.1:0-4165 GCA_964591195.1 uncultured Candidatus Saccharibacteria bacterium | reverse complement strand
AACAAGGAATTGCTCCCACAAATCAAAACCCCTGCCAGTAGACCAACTGATTCTTCTCCAAGGAGAAAAAAGGGTCTTCAAAAGAAGGGTAATGGAAAAAAAATATACGCCAAATGCCAAAAAGTTTTTCCAGCCCCTTAAAATCTTCCTCGTCTGGTCCCCAAAATGCCACCTCAAATATCGAATCAAAAGAATAGACATAAACCAATCTAAATTGACAAGAAGCCCAGAAGCCAGATTCTGGTGCGGGATGCAGGGATTGAACCTGCGACCTCCCCGCCCTTTAAGCTTGTGCGCGTGGCTGGATTCGAACCAGCGACTCCTGCCATGTGAAGACAGTACTCTAACCGCTGAGTTACACGCGCATAAAGGGCGGGGCTGCTCTACCATTGAGCTAATCGCGCCTAAATCTGACGCAACTGGATTATTTTAGCACTTTTATTTTTGGTTGAAAAGAGATAAAATAAGGTTGAAATGAGAGTATTTGAACTCTTTTTTAATCCACCCGGCAAAAAACCCTCTGCCAGAGAAAAGGCACTGGAAAAAGGCAAATTGTTTGATAGTTTCTGCTACCAGCCCGAAAATATCTACGAAAAAAGATTGGGCGGTCTTTACATACTGGGAGAACTCAAAAACCTCAGCCCAAGAAATCTACGGCTCTTGGAAAAAATCTCTCAACTGATAAAAGACAAATACTACAGCAACTACCTGAAATCATCCGAGGGAGCGCTGAAAGAATCCCTAAAATCCCTTAACGATTTTTTGGCACAGGAACTTAAAAAGGACAACACTGAATGGATGGGAGGTTTGAGTTTAGCGGTCTTTTCCCTGGCGCCCCTAAGCGGTCCCTGGGTCAATCTAAATCTGGCCCTATTGGGAGATATAAAAATCCTCTTATTGAGAGAAGGCCAGGTTTTTGACATTGGGAAAAAACTGGAGGGACAAGAGATTGAGCCCTACCCCCTAAAGGTCTTCTCCAATATTGTTTCCGGAAAAATTCATGAAGCAGACACAATTGTAGGATTTACCAAAAGCATTTTTGAGGTATTTCAAGCAAGAGGCATTATCTCAAAGATATCTAATGAAAAAGAGCTGGATGACAAAAAAATAAAAACCATCCTAAAACCGAATAGGGAAGAACTAACCAATGTCTCAGGTATCTGTCTTATAGTCCAGGTTCAGCCAGAATCCCAGCCGAGGTCAATTATCTCTTTTGAAAAGAAATTGGAAGGCTTCTCTTTAGCCGGACTACTCCGATGCTTTAGCAGGTTAAAAAATCTGGCAGGTCTCCTAAAAAGAACCAAAAAAATCCCCGTCAGTTCCGACAAATTGCCCAAGGCCACCGCTTTTCTTAAAAAAATCAACAACAAGCCCCTTGTCTTGTTCCTCATTCTCATTTGCCTTCTCTCAATCGGCGCCTTTCTTAACCAGAGAGAAAATAGAAAAGAGATTCAACTTGTCAAAAATACACTCCATAATATAGATTCAGAGGTTAACCGCGCAGAAGAACTCATTCAATCCAAAAAGGAAGAACAGGCAGATATTATTCTCCGAAAGGCACTAAGAGATATCTCATTTGTTATTGAAAAGAATACGCCTCTTAAAAAAACAGCCCTTGACCTCAAAAAGTCAATTGAAGAAAAACTCAAAAGACTAAACAAGGTAGAAAATATTGACAATCCCAATGTTCTCGTCAATCTTTCTGGGCAAAAACTGAATTTCGCTCCTTATCGGATGGTCTTCTCCTCCGGCAATCTCTATTTTTACAATCCCCTTTCTGATAAGATATACAGATTTGAAATAAAAGAAAACAAGGGAACCCTAATCCCTGCCAAAAAAAATATTACCCTGGGACTTGCCCATCATGACTCTGTGCTGTTTTTTGTCAAGCCCCACACCCTTCTTTTAACAGAGGGCAACAAAATCCAAGAGAAAACAATTAATCTACCCGATTTTAAACAAGGGGATATTTTTGGTTCCAATGTTTATTTCTTGGAGCCGAAATCGGGAGAGATTATAAAACAATCCCTTCTTTCAAAAAATAAAAAGGGTTTCTGGCTGGCATCAGGAACAAAAAAAGCCGTCTCAGCAAGGTCAATTAGCGTTGACGGCTCAATCTGGGTTCTTACCAAAGAAAATGAAATTGACCGCTATTACAGGGGTCGGCTTAAACAAACACTAAAACCGAAAATTTTTCCGGAGTTGGAAAATCTAACCAAAATCTGGACCTGCTCTTCTCTCCCCTATATCTACTGCCTGGAGCCTGACAAAAAACGGCTCATTGTCCTGGACAAGAAAGGCAAAATAGTCAAACAATATCAGAGCGAGAAATTTAATAATCTTTTGGATTTTGCTGTTTCCGAAAAAGAGAAAACCATCTACCTTCTAAATGGCTCCGAGGTATTTAGCATTCCCTCTTCCTTATTTTAGTTCCACCTTTGCTCCAGCAGATTCAAACTTCTTTTTCATCTCTTCGGCTTCCTCTTTTTTGACATTCTCCTTAATTACCTGAGGTCCCGAAGAAACCGCATCAACTATATCCTTTGAATCCTTCAATCCCTTGCCAGTAATGTCCCTGACTACCTTAATCACCTCAATTTTCTTATCTCCGATTCCAGTAAGCACAACATTAAATACACTCTTCTCCTCCTTCGGCGCCCCGCCTCCTTCTCCCTGACCAGCAGAAGCCGCGGTAGGAGCAGCAACCACCTGGGGTGCGGCAGAGACGCCAAATTTCTTTTCCAAAACCTTTACCAATTCTGCCAAATCCAAAACAGTCATTTTCTCAATCTTCTCTACAAGTTCCTTAAACTTTTCTGGAACCTCAACCTCTTCCTTCTCTGTTTTCTCGCTCTTTTCCTTTGTCGCTTCCTCTTTAACACCTTCTTTTTCTGTTTTTTCTTCTGCCATATAATCCTAAATTTTATGTCTTGGCTTTACAGTTTGCCAAAACAGATAATAGACCTTTGATATTGCCCTCCAAGACAGCCACCAGACCCGAGATTGGGGCGGATACTGAGCCGACCAACTGAGCCAAGAGATGCTCTCTGGAAGGCAGTTTTGCCAATTCAATAACTTTTTCAGGTCCAACAAACCTGCTTTCCAAAATACCCCCCTTAATTTTTAATTGGGGGAACTTTTCTGAAAACTGCCAAACAATTTTAGGAATAGAAACCTCATCCTGATAGCCAAAGGCAATGGCCGCCTCGTCCTTTATTAACTCTTTTGGGTCAATGTCTAAACCGGCTTTCTCAAGAGCAAGACGAAGCAGGGTTTTCTTTACCACCTTTATTTCTCCCTTCTCCTTTTTCAGTTTTCTTCTCAAAACCGAAAAATCCTCCACCTTCAAACCGCTGAATCCAACAAAAACCCCAACCTTTTGTCTGGCAATTTTCTCTCTTACCTGTTCAATAATTTCTTCCTTTTTCTGACGGCTTAAGGGCATAAATAAAATACCTGCTTCTCAGACAAGCAGGCAGTAGAAAACAAAAATCTCTCCCTTCTCCTTGGCAGGACTTACTGCCTCCTTTTAGGAAGCCGCCCGCTGTCTGAGGATACCTTTATATACCCTAATTTCTTCCTTTTGTCAACCCCCTGCGCTTACTTATCCTTATCTTCCCAGCAACTGGTTTAGTTTTGTTCTTATTCCCTTGCCCACAAGACCGCTGCACCTAACAGGATAACCGGCAAAACCTGAGATTTCATCCCTGTATTTCTGGCAGAAGCACTGAACCGCCTTCTTTGTCTTTGGACCGAACCACTTGGTATTCTTTACTCCGGACAGGCATCCTTGGTTTTCCAAGACAAGTTTTAGATAAACCACGTCCTGGTCAGTGGTTCCATAGAAAAGGTTTTTCTGGAAACTGAAGTCAGTTGGAATTCCTTGAATTTCTTGAGGCACGCCTGACCTCAATTTCAACAACTGGCTCTGGAGTTGGGCAATTAGAGCAGAAATTCTGGCAATCTCTGCTTTCAACTGGTCAATTGTCATTTCTGAAATTGGTTTTGCCAATGGCGAAACTGATGGTTCCTCTTGAGTCGGGGGAGTTGTTGTTGGAGTTGGTTGAGGTTGTTGCCCTAATGCCAAGGTGGTAAAGGTTCTATCTGTATAACTTCCTATGTTTCCCGATGAGTCCTCTGACTTAATCTGATAGTGATAGGTGGT
>CAZPZY010000050.1:0-4198 GCA_964591195.1 uncultured Candidatus Saccharibacteria bacterium | reverse complement strand
CCCTCCTGGCTTCGAAAGCCGATTTTGCCTTTTGCCTTTTCAAGGATTGATTTAACGATATAAAGTCCAAGCCCCGAGCCCTCAGTTTGGTATCTTGAGGCATTTTTTGACCTGAAAAATTTTTGAAACACATATTTTTGGTCCCCCTTGGGAATTCCTACTCCATTATCCTTTATTTCAAAATAAACCCTCCCGTCCTTTTTTTTGAGTTTAATTTCTATCTTTCCCTTGCCTTTGGTATAGCGAATGGCATTGTCAATGAGATTTTCAATGACCAATTTTATCTTCTCCCGGTCACTGACAACCATTGGAAGATCTTTTTCTGCCTGAAAGGATATCTCCGTATTGGATGCCTTAGAAAAGGGCTCAAAAGAACAAATCAATTCTTTGATCAGTTTCTCAAGGGAGAACATCTCTTTTTTGAAAGACAATCTGGCAGTTTCAATCCGGGAGACGGTCAAAAGGTCTTTCACCAGTTCCCTCATTCTGTCTGAGTTTTCCCTAAGAATACTAAAGTATTCCAATTGTTTTTCTTCAATTTTTCCTATCTTTCCGGACATCAAAACCTCCAGCGCCCATCTCATATTTGAGAGGGGAGACCTCAATTGGTGAGAGACAATACTGACAAACTCTGATTTTAGCCGATTGGCTTGGGCTAATCTCTCAAAACTTCGGCTGATAAGGTAAGCAAGGATAAGTAACACAGCAGTAATAGAGAGAACAAGAAGGAGGGCGATTTCCGGATCCCTGATATATCGGGTTCCAAGGGCGTAGGTAATAATGGAGGAGAAAATAATAACCAGTCCCATTATCAAGAATAAAAACTGGGGGCATTGACTTATGGGAATATCATACCTTCTGCACTGACCAAAGAAGTCCAATTGAGAAAAAATTTTTTTAATTGTCATCTCTTTATATAATTATATCAATTGACTAAAATAAAACAAGGTGGTATATTTATTTTTGTCTCCGGGGGCTGGTGTAATGGTTAACATAGGCGCTTCTTGCCCCGCACCTTTCTCCGGGGTGTAGTGTAACGGTAGCATCCCGAAGAAAGCCTTCGGCTTCCTACGGGACAGGCGAGTCCTTTTTACCCCGCACTAAATTTTCGGGGACTAGTGTAATGGCTAACATGCTCGCTTTGGGAGCGAGTGATTCGCGGTTCGAGTCCGCGGTCCCCGAAAGGGAGAAACTTTATATCCTCAAGGTTATATTAGTTCAGTGTTGCTAATTTTGGCAATTTCGCTGTTCATTGCCCTGAGATACTCAGGATTTAATTTGTGGATGTCGTTTTCTCCGCAGGCCCCGGCTATCATTTTTATTTCTTCTGTGCAGTTCTTAATATAATTGGCGATATTTTCAGCCGCCTGTTGAACATTTAGGTTTTTTCTTAATTGAGGGTCCTGGGTTGCGATTCCCTTGGGACACTTTCCCAAATAACAGAGCCCGCATCGAATACAACCCATTGCTACTAACAGAGAGGTAGCGCAAAAGACCGCATTTGCTCCTAGGGCCAGTGCCTTGGCAAAATCGCCTCCTGTGGTTAGTCCTCCGCCTATCCATAATTCTTGTTTTGCTCCCAATCTGTCTAAAATCTTCCTTGCCTTTGCTAAAGCAGATAAGGTCGGTAAACCCACTTCATTTAACATCACTTCAGGAGCTGCCCCAGTTCCGCCCTCTAATCCGTCAATGGCAATTATATCGGGATTGGCCTTGACTGCCAATTTAACATCTGCCTCAATATCTCCTGCCCCAAGTTTGATAATAACAGGTGCCCCTTGGGTAATCTCTCTCAACCAAGATACCTTTTTCTTTAGGTCTTCAATGTTTTCTATGTCAGGGTGATAAGCGGGTGAATGAACGTTTTTGTCAAGTGGCACATTTCTAATTTTGGCAATTTCTTCTGTAAGTTTTTCCTTAGGCAGTAGGCCGCCTTGACCTGGCTTTGCCCCTTGGCCTATTTTGATTTCTATAGCATCCGCTTTCTTTAAAACCTCTTCAGTAATTCCAAATCTACCCGTAGAATATTGAACAATTAATTTTTTTGCAAATTCTCTCTCTTCCGGAAGCATTCCTCCTTCACCGGTGTTTGCCATCGTGCCAGTTATTGTTGAGGCCTTAGCCAGGGCTATCTTTGCCTCTCGGGAGAGGGCTCCAAAACTCATTGCTCCAAAAACAATCGGCGTATCAAGTTCTAAAGGTCTTTTGCTATTCTTCCCCACAATTGTTTTTGTAGAAATTTCCTCTCTGAAGTAGTCTACGGGTTTTTTTGCCAACTGGGCGGGCAGAAAAACCAAGTCATCAAAACTAATTCTGCCAAATTTGTCTGACCTCCCACTGGCTTTTGGGACGCCTTTTGTTCTATCTAAGACCTGCTTTAATAATTTCTTCTTTTTTTCTTCCAGCATAAACAGCATTTAGTGATGCCTATAACCAAATATTGTTGGAATAGATTAGGTTATCAAAGAAAAATTATTGTGTCAAGGAAACCCAAGCCAGTGGTGCCTTTAGGCGGGTAATTATCACTACTCGGATTTTAAAAATATTGAGATTATGAAAACCGATGTGTTTACCAATATAATTAAAGGACCTGCCGGAACCTGGGTAAGTTTAAAGAGAAACATCCCCAAGATAGCAGAAACCATCCCTATTATTAGGGAGAACAGACCATATTGACCAAGGGTTGTGCTGATATTCCGCGCGCTGGCCGCTGGGATAATAAACAAGGCGGCTGTCAGGAGGATTCCCACGATTTTGACTTCTAAGGCTACCATTAGGCCAAGAGAGATTAAATAAATCAGATTATATCTTTTTACATTTACCCCTTCTGTTTTTGCCAAATCTTCTGATATCTCCAAGAGGACCATCTTTTGATAAATTTTCTTGATGACAAAAAAGATAACCAATCCTAAAATTACCGCCAAAATGGTATCTATTGGGTTTACCTTGGTGATATCTCCTATAAGGGCTTCTTCTGCCTGGGAGAGCGGCAGGATTAGAAAGCCCAAGGCAACACCAGCTGCAAAGACCAGCCCAGTTAATGCTTCTATTGAGAGTTTGGTCTTTGTTTTTAACCACCATATTATTAGTGCTCCAAGGGATATGCTTAAAAGGGCGCCCAAGAAAATGTTGTAGTGATAGATTAAAGACAAAGCCACCCCTGGCAGGGCGAGGTGACCCAAGGGTCCTCCTACCAGAGCCATTCTTTTGCTAATCATTAGAGAGCCCAGATAGCCGGCTACCGCTCCAATAAAGGTTGCTGTAATCAGGCCTAAAATGAATTGAGAAGGCATATCAATGTTTGTGTTTGTAGAATTTAATTTTATTTCCGTAGAGGGTTTCTAGGGTTTCGGGAGTTAGAACCTCTTTTGGAGGACCTGAACAAATTCCCTTCTTGTAGAGACAGAGGACATTTGTTGCTTGAGCATAGACAATGTTTAAATCGTGGGTTATCAATAAAATAGTTAGATTTTTCTCTTGCCAAAATTTTTCTAAAAGAGAATAGATTGTTTTTTCCCCTCCGATGTCAATTCCGGTGGTCGGCTCGTCAAAAAATAAAACCTCGGGATTTCCGAGCAGTGCCCATCCGATTAGCATTCTTTGGAACTGACCGGAGGATAGGTCTCCGGGATTTTTTTCAAGAAATCTTTTTTCTCCTAAGCCAACAGATTTTAGGACCTTAGAGATTTTTTCTTCAGAGACACCTTTAAATTTGTAAAAGTCCTTAACTGAGATGGGCAACTTTTTGAATTCTGAAGGAGAGAGGCGTTCAGGAAGATAGCCAAGTTTGATATTTTTTTTGCTCCAAATGATTTCTCCTTGGTGGGGGATCAATCCAAGCAATGCCTTGAAAAGGGTGGTTTTTCCCGCTCCATTTGGTCCCAAGATAATAAAAAATTCTCCCTTCTTGACCTCAAAAGACAGGTTTTCAATAATTTTCTCCCTGCGGTCTATTACCACACTGAGATTCTTTACCTTCAGAATTGTTTCAGGCATTTAATTTGGTTGGTTCATATTTTAGTATATAATATGCGTCAAGCGATTAATAAGCAAAAAAAAAGAAAACAAAGCCGATTTGGGCTTGTTTTTCTTTTGAAGAATTGGTAAAATTAAGGGAGATATTTTCTGCGGGTATCGTATAGCGGCATTACCCGATCCTTCCAAGATCGTGAGAGGGGTTCGACTCCCCTTACCCGCT
>CAZPZY010000049.1:0-4264 GCA_964591195.1 uncultured Candidatus Saccharibacteria bacterium | reverse complement strand
CAGAATCAATCTCCTCAACCGATTTCTTGTCACCCTTTAACCCCTTCATATTAATGGCCTTCAAAATAGCGGCGGTCAGGGTTGTTTTGCCGTGGTCAACATGACCAATGGTCCCGATGTTAAGGTGCGGTTTTGTTCTTTGGTATTTTTCTTTTTCTGCCATAATTTTTAATGTTTTTAATTACTCTTCTATTATACTCGACCTTTAGATTTTAATCAAGTAAGTGATTTATACCAAAAAAAGTAAAAAAAGTCAAGGCAAGCATTACGAAACAATGGCTTTTATTACGGCGGGAATAACCTTTGACAATAGAACCAAAAACAGGGCAATGATTCCGTATAAAACAAATGCCTTTCCCTGTTCAATTTTACCCGGGTTTCCACCAGAAAAGAGGAAAAGATAACCGGCAATCCCGAAGATAATCAAACTAAGGGCCATAAAAATGGTTATTAGCCAATCGGAAGCAGTATAAATAGAATCCAAAAAACAGCAGGTTGCCCAATCATCAACGTTCCTCGGGTTTAGTTCGGCTCCTGTCATTGTTTCATCGCCGTCGACATCGCACCATTTGGGATTATCGGCTCCGATTATCTGCCCCTCGTTTCCGCAGTCGGTAATTTCATGGTTCAATTTGCAGCACTCATTGGGTCCGTGAACAGCCGCTGTGACAAAAAAGGAAACAAAAAATAAAAGAGATAATAAAAATAAGAAACAAAAAACAAATCTTTTCATACTATTGATTTGATGACAAAAACGATGGTTTTTGCCAATACTACTATAAAAACTCCAATCAAGGCGTAAAGTATCAATCTTTTAACCTCCTCCAGTTTATTGGCATCGCCCCCGGAGGTCATGAACTGAAAGGCAGCGTAAAGAAAAATCAGCAAGGCAACAGGCATAATCAACAAAGCCATTGTATCAGAGGTTTTATACAAAGAATTTAAAAAACAACACACACCCCATTTGATAGTTCTTACACCGGAAGCAGCGGGAGCGGTTGGAGGAACAACCTTATTGCCCCGAGCGCAGTTGCTGTCAACATTAGTAAAATTATACTTTAATTCGCAGGATTCAACTGCTTTAGAATATCTAAGGGCCTCAACTTGTTTTATTGTTCCAAAAAATAAAAATAAAAGCAGAAGAAAAAAAATTACCTTTCTCATTTTTTTTAGGAAACAAGTCTTTTGATAATGCTTGGGATAATTCTTGCCATTAAAGCCAAGATTAGACCAATTATACCGTAAAAGACAAATCTCTTGGACTGGGTTATCTTGGTTGTGTCTCCGCCGGCAGTAATAAAGAAGAAGCCGGCGAGGATAAATAAAATGGCGATTCCAGCCATAAGAACATAAAACAGCCAGTCGGTAAAATTGTAGATGGAATCAACAAGACAACATAATCCCCATTTTTTAGTTTGATGGACAGGAATTTCCGAGTGACCGTTGCCATCAGGGTCGCACCAGTTTTTAGAGGTATCCCAATTTGGAGGACCGACCGAGCGGTTATCATTGATACAGGCGCCGTCAATCTCAGTTAAATTATGATTCAAAACACAGCACTGATTTGGTCCCCCGTCTGCCAGAACTAAACGGGAGAAAAGCAAAAAAACAAGAAATAAACCAAGCAGCCAAATTTTTTTATCTTTTTTCATTTTAGATATGAAGGATGCCTTTAAAAATAGAAGCTAGTGCCTTGGATAAAAGAAGGATTGCCAAGCCCAGCAGCGTATAAAAAAGGATTTTCTTGGCATTGCCAACCTGCTGAACATCGCCGGCGGCTGTAAAAAAGTAAAAAGCGCTTACAACTATTCCTAAGGGCACAAGAGCCATACCAATATAAAAAACAAAATTAATTACATCGTTAATTACTGCTTCAAAACTGGTTGCATTCAAGGGGTTGTTAAGTCTTATTACTCCAAAGCCGGCAATTGGAATCAAGAACAATCCAGCCAGCAAAGCGAAAAAAATTATTTTTCTCATTGTTTTATTTTACTCAACTGTCACTGATTTTGCAAGGTTTTTTGGTTTGTCAATATCCCTACCCAAATAATAGGCGATATAATAGGCAAAAAGTTGAAGGGGAACTACCGAAAGCAGAGGGGTAAGCATTTCCAGGGTTTTGGGAATAAAAATAACATCGTCAGCAATTTCTTTTATCTCTCTGTTTTTTTCTGTGGCAAGGGCAATTATCCTACCTTGTCGCGCTTTTATTTCTTGGATATTGGAAATCATTTTATCATAAACAGAATCGCTTGGACAAATGGCAATGGTGGGAAAGCTTTTATCTATCAAAGCCAAAGGTCCGTGCTTTAGTTCTCCTCCCGCTGTTCCCTCGGCATGAAGATATGATACCTCTTTTAGTTTCAAAGCCCCTTCCAAGGCAACCGGATAATTATACTTTCTGCCGATAAACCAGATGTTTTGATACCGCTTGTATTTTTTTGCCAGTTTTTTAATTTCTGAAACCCGCTTTAGGATTTTTCTGACAAGGTGGGGCATTTTTGACAGTTCGGAAACAATCCTTTTCCCCATTACCAAAGACATATTTCTTTGTCTTCCCAAAAAAACAGTCAGCATTGCCAAAACCGTTAATTGACCAAGAAACGCCTTTGTAGAAGCAACAGAAATCTCTGGCCCCGAACGGGTATAGACCCCGGCATCTGTTTCCCTGCCTTGGCTTGAGCCAACTACATTGGTAATGCCAATGGTTAAAATCCCCTTTTTTTTGAATTCTCGGAGTACTGCCAAGGTGTCGGCTGTTTCCCCGGACTGGGAAATAAAGACAGCCGCTGTCTTGTTGTCTAAAAGTGGCTTGCGGTACCGCAGTTCCGAGGCAACATCTGCCTCGCAGGGGATGTCCGCGTATTCCTCTATCATATATTTTCCTATCTTAGCCGCATGGAAAGCAGTGCCGCAACCCACTAAAAGCAGCCGATTTATCTTTTTTAGTTTTTCAGAGACCTGCTCTAATCCGCCTAATTTTACCGTTCCTTCTTCAGGAACCAAGCGTCCCCTGATAGCGTTTTCAATTGTCTCAGGTCCTTCCATTATTTCCTTCAGCATAAAATGGGGATAAGGGCCCTTTTCTGATTTTTTGACATCAAAATCCAAAAACTGAACCCTTCTCTCTTTGACAATAAGAAGTGAATTGCCGGGATTAAGGCTGGCTATTTCATAATCATTAAGATTAATTACCTTCTTTGTATATGGAGCAATGGCTGTGGGGTCCGAAGCCAAAATATACTCTCCTTCCCTTTCTCCTATGCCGATTAAAAGAGGCGAAGAAAGCCGGGTGGCTACGATTTTTTGGGGCTCCTCTTTGGAAATAATCAGTAAGCCGTATGCCCCTCTTATTTCTCTCAGGGCTTTTTTTACCGCCTCTTCCAAATTGCCTTCAAAATAATCTTCAATCAAATGGCAGAGAATCTCGCTGTCGGTTTCAGAGGTAAATTGGTGTCCTTTTTTCAGCAGTTTCCTTTTTAGTTTTCCCCAGTTTTCAATAATTCCGTTGTGGACCAAATAAATCTTCTTTTGACAGTCGGAAAAGGGATGGGCATTGGCTAGTGAGACCTTTCCATGGGAAGCCCATCTGATATGACCTATTCCCCAGTTCCCCTTTAATTTTTTCTTTTCCAACTTCTTTTCCAGGTTTTCCAGTTTTCCTACTGATTTAACGCAGGTAAGATTTTTTCCATTTCCAACTACAATCCCAGCGGAATCGTATCCGCCATAACTCTGTCGGCTCAAACTATCAATAATTATACCTACTGCCTCTTTTTCACCAATATAACCCGCTAATCTACACATAATAATTATTTTTCTACTACTATGTTAACCAATTTATTCGGCACAAAAATTATCTTTTTAATCTTTTTCCCTTCTATATGTCTTTTTATTTTTTCTCTTCCTAATGCCAAATTTTCTGCCTTTTCTCTTGAAATATCTGAAAAAACCTCCACCTTGTCTCTCACCTTTCCGTTGACCTGCAGGACCAGGGTTATTGTTTTTCGGATTGTCCATTTTGCTTTGTATTGCGGCCATTTTTGATTATGAACTGAAAACTCCTTGATGTTATGAGCCAAACAGGCAGGAATGCATTTTTGCCACAACTCCTCGGCCAAGTGAGGGGCGAATGGGGCAAGCAATTTAATCAAGATTTTTAGATGTTTAAGGTCTATTGACGGCTGCTTTTCCAATTCATTTAAGAAAACCATCAAGGAAGAAATAGCAGTATTGAATCTAAATCCCTCAATGTCTTCACTAA
>CAZPZY010000048.1:0-4317 GCA_964591195.1 uncultured Candidatus Saccharibacteria bacterium | reverse complement strand
CTTGCCTTTTTGCTGATATTTTTGGGCTTTAACGGCGTTCAGCAGTATGTGACAGTTTATTTTTCCCAGGTAGGGTTTTTCAGGGTTGGATTTTATTCTCTTGTCTTAATTTATCTCTTTTTTATTTTCAGCGAGCCAGCAGCGGCTGTCTTTATCTCAAAATACGGAGCAAAGAAGGCCTTGATTCTTTCCTCTCCCTTTTATTCAATTTTTATCTTTGCTCTTCTCTTAAAATCAGTCCCTCTGCTTTATATTGCTTCTGTTTTATTAGGAATTGCCGCAGCATTTCTTTGGACTGCTCAAACGGTTTATCTTATTCAAAAAAGCCCCGAGGATTCTTATGGAAGAAATTCGGGATTTTTTACCTTTTCTCAATCGCTTGGTTCGGCTTTGAGCGTTTTTGCCTTGGGTTTTTTAATCGATCGTCTTTCTTTCAGGATTCCCTTTTTGCTTCTCTCTTTCTTTCCCATTTTTGGATTCTTCCTTTTTTGGAAATTAAGGGAGACAAATGAGACAGAAGAAAAAAGGAATTTTAATCGGCTGAAATTTCTTAAAAGGGCTGTCTGTAGCAAGACGGTTCTGAAACTATCCCCCTTCTTTTTCGCCAGTAATTTTGTTTTCGGTCTGGTAATTGGGATAATTCCTATTCAGGTTGAAAGAGCCCTGGGCGTTACCTTTGTTGGAATTTTATCCTCTTTGTTTTTTGTTCTTCCTGTTCTCGTCTCTTATTTTTTCGGTTGGCTGTCTGACATCAAGGGGAGAGGGCTTTTAATTTTTGTTTCTTATATCTTGCTTTTTTTAGGTCTTTTCTTTGCTTCTTTTGACCGAGATCTTTTTTTAATTTCAGGGATAGTTCTTTTAGCCATAAATTCAGCCCTTTTGAGGCCAGTGGCTATGGCTCTGTTTGGGGACATTAGCACAAGGCAAAACCTTGAGTTTTTGACCGCTGTTTTTTCAATATTTCAGGTTTTGGGGGTAGTTTTGGCTCTTTTGATTTCCAGCCAATTTTCAATAAAAATGATTTATTTGATTTCTATACTGGTATCAGTTATTTCCTTTGTTTTTGTTTTGCCTCTGCTTACCTTGAAGCCGAGGAAAATAAGAGAGGAAATTGCCAAAGAGGTGTGTTAAAATTGAAATAAGAATAATGGAAATTGTAAGGATTTCAAAAGGAAATTTGGAAAAAAATGTTGAGGCGATAGCTCAACAGATAAAAAAGGGAGCGGTTTTGGTTTTGCCTACTGATACTGTTTATGGATTGGTAGCAGAGGCAACAAACGAAGAAGGGGTGAAAAAAATTTTTCGGATAAAGAAGAGACCAAAAGACAAGGTATTGTCTATTTTTGTCAAAGATATAAAAATGGCAAAGGAATTTGCTTTTATCAATAAAGAGACAGAGCAATTTTTGAAAAGGGCTTGGCCGGGTCGTTTGACAGCGGTTTTAAGGGCAAAGCCGAGAGCAAAGAGATTGTTTGCCTTTGGTATTGTCAGTTCGGAGGGGAAAATTGGCTTGCGGATTCCGAGATACTTCTTGATTAACCGTCTTCTTAAAGAGTTAAATTTTCCCTTGACCGGCACCTCGGCTAACATTTCCGGCAGGCCTTCTCTTTCGAGGATAAAGGATGTTCTTGAGCAATTCAAAGATAGAAGGGATCAGCCGGAGATAATTGTTGATGGAGGAGACCTGCCAAAAAGGAAGCCCTCGGTAGTTGTGGATTTAACAGTTATTCCTCCAATGATTTTACGACCTTGATTTATGATTGTTTTAGGAATTGAAACATCTTGCGATGATACAGGAATTGCCCTTATTGAAGAAAAAAGAGGCAAGTTTGAAATTCTCTCTAATGTTATTTTTTCTCAGGCGAAACTTCATAGGCGATATGGCGGGGTTTATCCTTCTTTAGCAAAAAGAGAGCACCAGAAAAATTTGCCCATTGCTTTCAAAAGGGCGTTAAGGGAGGGCAATGTTCAAAAATTTGATTTAATTGGTATAACAGTGGGGCCTGGGCTTGAGCCCTGTTTGTGGCAGGGGATAAACTTTGCTGTTGATTTAGCCAAAAAGACAAAAAAGCCGATTGCCCCGGTCAATCACATTGAGGCACACATACTTACTAGTTTCATTGATAAGAATTTTCAGGATTTGATTTCCAATTCTCAAAAGTTGTTCCCGGCTGTTTGTTTGGTTGTCTCCGGTGGTCACACCGAACTGATTTTGATGAAATCAGTCGGAAGATATAAATTATTGGGCAGGACGCGAGACGACGCAGCGGGGGAGTGTTTTGATAAAACAGCCAGAATCCTGGGACTGGGATATCCTGGCGGTCCTGCCATTGCCAGATTGGCTAATATCGATAAATCTAAACCTGTCAGGGTTAAGGATATTAAATTGCCTCGGCCAATGATTTACCAAAAAAACTATGATTTTAGTTTTGCCGGACTGAAGACCGCAGTCTTGTATGATTTCCGGAGTCGTTCTGAAAAAGAGAGAACAGAAAAAAAATACATTCGGGCAATGTGCTCTGAGATTCAGCAGGCGATAATAGATGTTTTGATCAAAAAGACCCTCAAAGCGGCAGGGGAGTTTGGGGCAAGGTCAATAATTTTGGCTGGCGGCGTAGCCAGCAACCAGGAGTTAAGAAGGCAGATGAGAGAAAGAATAAAAAGCCAGATGCCCAAGGTCGGTTTTTTTGTTCCGCCAAAAAATTTGTGCAACGATAATGGAGTAATGATTGCCTTAACTGCCTTTTTTCACCAAGAGATGGCAACCAAGGATTTGCAAAGAATAAAGGCAAATGCTAAACTAAAACTATAAAGAATGAGGGCATTAATCAGTGTTTACAACAAAGAAGGAATAGTTGAGTTTGCTAAAGAACTAAGAGAACTGGGGTGGGAGATTATTGCTAGTAGGGGGACGGCAAAAATTTTAAGGAAGGCAAAGGTTAAGACAAAGGAGGTTGAGGAGATTAATGGTTTCCCTCCGATTTTTGGAGGTCGCTTGAAGACAATTTCTCCCAAAATTGAGGGCGCCTTGCTCTTTGATAGGAAAAACAAAAAACATCAAAAGGAAGCAAAAAAATTCGGCATAGAGCCCATTGATATGGTTGTCTGCAATTTTTATCCGCCGGAAAAAGGAATTGATATTGGTGGGCCAACAATGGCAAGGGCAGCGGCGAAGAATTACAAATATGTGATTGTCATTGTGGATCCAAAGGATTATCCGAGGGTGATTGATTTTTTGAAAAGAAAGGGAAAGGTTCCCTTATCCTTCAGGTTGAAACTGGCAAGAAAGGTTTTTTTGAAAACGGCAAGATATGACAGGGCGATTTTAGAATTTATAGGAAACAAATAGGTTAAACTATGGACAAAGTTATTCCCCTTAAGGATAGATTAGAAATTGTCTTAAAAAAGGTTTTTGATACAAGGTATGGAGAAAATCCTCATCAGAAAGGAGGTTTTTATGTTGACCAAAAAGAGAAAGACCCCTTAGCAGTTCAAAACTTCAAGAAACTCCAGGGCAAGCAACTTTCTTTTAACAACATATTAGATATTGATGCCGTGGTTAGCGCTCTCTCTGAAATAGAAAACGGCAGGCCTTGCTGTGTAGTGGTAAAGCATACCAACCCCTGCGGAGCCGCCTATGGCAGGGATATCAGGGAGGCATATTTGAGGGCTTGGTATAAGGGAGATTCTTTAGCCGCCTTTGGCGGGATTATTGGGGTGAATCGAAGAATAAACAGGAAACTGGCTGAAGCAATGATTAAGAATTTTTTTGAGATTCTATTGGCTCCGGCAGTTGACCTGTCGGCTTTGAAAATTTTTTCCAAGAAACCAAAGATAAGGATTTTGGTCAATTCCTATTTAAGAAATCCCAAGAGGCAGAAGGGAATGGATGTCAAAAAGGTCCGGGGAGGATTTTTGGTTCAAACCCCTGATGCGATGAGGATTAGCAAAAGAAACATAAAGCCGGTAACAAAGAAAAAGCCAAGCGAAACACAGTTAAAAGACCTTCTTTTTGCCTGGAGGGTCTGCAAGGTTTCCAAATCAAATGCTGTAGTTTTGGCAAAAGAAGAAACATTGATTTCTTCCGGTGTTGGTCAGCAGGACAGGAAGCGCGCCTGTCAACTGGCAGTAGAGAAGGCCGGGGAAAGGGCAAAGGGAGCAGTTGCCGCTTCCGACGGTTTTTTCCCTTTTCCAGATGGACCAGAGATCTTGATTAGAGCCGGAATCAGGGCTATTATTCAACCGGGCGGCTCAATTAGAGACAAACTGACAATTGACCTTTGCAATAAATACAAAATCCCTATGGTATTTACCGGC
>CAZPZY010000047.1:0-4339 GCA_964591195.1 uncultured Candidatus Saccharibacteria bacterium | reverse complement strand
AAAGAACAAAATTATGGAGATATTGGTTTTTGTTGAAAATTGCACTGGGTCTAAAATGAAGTATGAATATGATGAGGAATTAGGGGCGATAAAACTGGATAGGGTTTTGTACGGACCCAATTATTTTCCTTTTGAGTACGGATTTATTAAAGATACCTTGGGAGAAGATGGTGACCCTCTGGACTGCGTTTTGCTTTCTTCTTCCCCGACCTTTCCCGGCTGTATTGTCAAGGCAAGGCCTATTGGCATTTTAGAGATGGAAGACGAGGAAGGTATTGACACCAAGGTCTTGGCTGTGCCCGCAGAAAAAATAGACCCAAGATTTAAGGAAATTAAAGATGTAGACGACCTGCCAGAGCATACAAAGAAAGAGATTCGGGAGTTTTTTGAGACCTATAAACGTCTGGAGCCGAACAAATGGGTGAAACTAAAGGAGTTTAGAGGAAAAGAAGAAGCGGAGAAGATAATTGAGAAAGCAAGAAAGAGAAAAGGATAAATTATGGAAAACCAGAAGTCAAAGAGGTTTGTCTTGTGGTTCTCTGAAATATCAAAAGAGGATGTAGCCTTGGTAGGAGGGAAAAACGCCTCTTTGGGAGAGATGTTTTCAAGGTTGGGCAAGAAAGGAATCCGTATTCCTAATGGCTTTGCCACAACCTCCGCTGCTTATTGGTATTATTTGAGATTTAATGGAATTGATGAGAAATTAAAGAAAATTTTTGGGAGATTTAACCCCAAAAGCATAAGGTCATTGAAGGAAACAGGAAGGGCGGCAAGGACTCTTATTTTGAATGGAAGGTTTCCTCCAGACATCCAAAGGGAAATTTTGGACTCCTACCACAAACTTTCAGAGAAATACGGAGAAAAAAATACCCATGTAGCAGTGAGGTCATCAGCCACGGCGGAAGACCTTGCTACTGCCTCTTTTGCTGGCCAGCACGAAAGTTATATCAATGTCTATGGAGACAAAAATTTATTAAGGGCAATCAAAAGTTGTATTGCTTCCTTATTTACTGACAGAGCCATTTCCTATCGGGAGGATAAGGATTTTGACCATCTGAAGATTGCTCTTTCTGTAGGGGTTTTAAGAATGGTAAGGTCTGATTTGGCTTCATCCGGGGTGATGTTTACCCTGGATACAGAAACCGGTTTTTCCAAGGTGGTTTTAATCAACTCAATCTATGGTCAGGGAGAGATGATTGTCAAGGGAAAGATTACTCCCGACAAATTTTATGTCTTCAAACCTACCCTGACCAAGGGATACCAGCCAATAATTGTAAAAGACCTTGGAAGAAAGGATAGAAAACTGGTTTATAAAAAATCAGGAGGGCTGAAGGAAGTAGAGGTGCCAAAGAATCAGCAGGCAGAGTTTTCTTTGACAGATAAGGAGATTTTGACCCTGGCAAAATGGGCGATGATTTTGGAAGAACACTATGGATGCCCTCAAGATATTGAATGGGCAAAGGACGGGAAAACAAATCAACTCTTTATTGTTCAGTCAAGGCCGGAAACCGTCTTTAGCCAGAAAAAACATCAGTTTTACGAGGAGTACAAAATTAAGGCAGTAAAAAAGCCAATACTTAAAGGCATTGCTGTAGGGGAGAAACTCGGGCAGGGCAGGGTTCATATTATCAAGGATATTTCAAAAATTTCGGAATTCAAACGGGGGGAGGTTTTGGTGACAAAAATGACTGACCCGGATTGGGTAAGCATTTTCCCTTTGGCTTCAGCGATTGTGACAGAAGAAGGCGGTCCTACTTGCCATGCAGCAATTGTCAGTAGAGAACTTGGGATTCCTTGTGTGGTTGGAGCAAGAAAGGCAACAAGGGTTTTAAAAAATGGAAAAGAAATTACTGTTGATTGCACAAGCGGCCAAGGCAGAATTTTCAAGGGGAGAATTCCCTTTGAAACCAAAAGATATGACCTTGAAAAAATACCTCAACTGAAAACAAAAATAATGCTCAATATTGGGTCCCCAGAGTCCGCCTTTAAGTACTCCTTTCTGCCTGTAGATGGGGTGGGTTTGGCAAGGATGGAATTTATTTTAGCCGAAAAAATCAGGGTTCATCCCTTGGCCCTGATTCATTATGGCTGGTTGAAGCAAAAAGCAAGAAGAGATGCAAAACTCAGAGAAATTATTAGAAAAATTGATGCCATCACCCTTGGTTATAAGACCAAGAGGGACTATTTTGTCAAGGAATTGGCTGAAGGGATATCCCAGATATCAGCCGCTTTTTATCCCAAGCCGGTTATTGTCAGATTTTCTGATTTTAAGACAAACGAATACCGAAGATTAATAGGTGGAGAACTTTTTGAGCCAGAAGAGTCAAATCCGATGTTGGGCTGGCGGGGTGCTTCCAGATATTGCACTCCAGAATATCAACCGGCTTTTGTAATGGAATGTGAGGCAATTAAACGGGCAAGAGATGTCTTTGGTTTGAAAAATATCTGGACAATGATCCCCTTCTGCCGAACAGTAGAAGAGGGGAAGAGGGTTTTACAGATAATGGAAGAAAATGGACTAAAGAAAGGCAGGGAAGGCTTAAAGGTGATTGTGATGTGCGAGATTCCCTCAAATGTCATTTTGGCAGATAGGTTTTTAGAGATATTTGATGGATTTTCAATTGGTTCAAACGACCTTACCCAGTTGGTTTTGGCTAGAGACAGAGATTCGGCTATTGTGGCGAAAATAGGAGATGAAAGAAATGAAGCGGTAAAGGAGATGATAAAAAGGGCTATTAGGGCGTGCAGAAAGGCAAAAAAGTATTCCGGTATTTGTGGTGAGGCACCATCAAACTTTCCAGAATTCGCTGAGTTTTTAATAAAAGAAAAAATTGAATCAATGTCTCTGAGCCCCGGAGCGGTAATCAAGACAATAATAAACATATCTAAAAAAAATGCCTGAGGTTAATACTAATATCCCTTTCCTTTCAATTATTATTCCTGCCTATAATGAAGAGAGGCGACTCCCAACTACATTAAGAGCAATTGACAACTACCTAAAACAGCAGAAATATAACTACGAGATAATTGTTGTCAACGACGGCTCAAAAGACAAAACAGAGCAGGTTTTGTCTTCTCTTGAACCCCAGATATCAAATCTTAAAATTATTAACAATAAAATAAACAAGGGGAAAGGGGCGGTTGTTAAGCAGGGAATACTTGCCTCAACAGGAAGGTATAGATTGTTTACTGATGCTGACAATTCCACTCCTATTGACCAAGCAGAAAAGATATTGTTTTGGCTGGAAAAGGGATATGATGTTGTTATTGGCTCAAGGGATGTCAAGGGTGCTGTTTTGAATCCCCCTCAACCATTCTTACGCCGGCTTTCAGGACGACTTTTTAGTTTATTTAGGAAGATTGTTTTGGACCTTTGGGAAATCAGAGATACCCAATGTGGGTTTAAGGGATTTAGCAAAAGAGCGGCTGAGGATATTTTTTCCAGATTGAAGACCAAGGGATTTTTATTTGATGTTGAGGCATTATTGTTGGCAAAAAAATTGGGTTATAGAATAAAAGAGGTGGGTATTCATTGGAAGAATGACCTGGAAAGCAAGGTAACCTTTGGTTCGGCTATAGAGATGGGAATGGGTTTGTTTAGGTTAAGAAAGCAGTTAAGTAAAGGAGGGGTCTTGCTTTAGCAAACAGATTTTTATAAAATAAAAATGGTCGGGGGTTACTCAGTTATTTCCATAAGGATTGGAGTTCACCCCCGACCATTTTAGAATGGACGAAAAAAAAATAGCACTGAGGGGGTTAAAAGAAGACATCCCTTTGGCTAAATTTACTAGTTTTAATATCGGAGGAAGGGCTAAATACTTCTTTGAAGGGAATAATAAAAGAGAGATTATTAAGGCAGTTTCCCTAGCCAAACAAGAGGACCTGCCCTTTTTTATTTTGGGAGGAGGAAGCAATTTATTGGTAGATGATAAAGGATACCACGGGTTGGTTATAAAAATTCAGAATTCAGGATTAAAGATTAAAAAGGAAAACTCAAACTTTAAGGTTGCTGCCGGGGCAGGAACCTCTTTGTCTTTATTGGTCTCAAGGACTGCAGAAAATAGTTTGTCTGGATTGGAGTGGGCAATAGGGATTCCGGGTACCCTTGGTGGGGCGATATACGGCAACGCTGGTGCCTTTGGGAAATCAATGAAAGACATTGTCAAAAAGGTGGAGGTATTTGACGCAAAGGACCTAAAGGTTAAAATTTATAGTTTGGAAGATTGCAGATTTGATTATAGAGAAAGCATTTTTAAGAAAGATAAAAATTTGATTATTCTTTCAGCAGTTTTAGAACTTGAAAAAGGAGAAAAGAAAGAGATTGAGAATAAGATGAAAA
>CAZPZY010000046.1:0-4351 GCA_964591195.1 uncultured Candidatus Saccharibacteria bacterium | reverse complement strand
TCGCACCGAAGGTGCTAATTTCTATGAATTTCTATTTTATTTGTTTCGGATTTCGAATTTCGGATTTTTCTAATTTTATCCTTCTTCTACAAGTTCCTCAACATTTTCAGCGATAAGTTTGGGCGTGTCCCCCCTTTCGCTTATTCTTCCTGAGACAAGGACGATTTTGTTCTCTTGAAAAGCAGAGGGGTTTTTTGAGAGCACTGAGGGGAAAACCACCACCTCAATTTTATCTGTGAGGTCTTCCATTTTTACAAAAAGCATTGGGCTGCCGTTTTTTGTGACAACCTTTTTAATTTTGGATATAACTCCTCCAATTCTGCAAAGATGACCCGTTATGCCTGAGCCGATTTTTGATATAGGCAGGGCTTTTTTTGCCAGTATTTTCTGGAATCCCTCCAAGGGATGAGAACTTACAAACAGCCCAAGAAGTTCTTTTTCCCAGAAAATTTTTTCTTTCTTTGTTGCTGGTTTTGTTTTGGGAAGGGAAAGTTCGTTGTCTGATTTCATTCTGTCAAAAAGTCCTTGTTGACCAGACATCTTCTTTTTTCGGTTTTCCCGGTTAAACTCAAGCAGTCCCTCCAGCCCCATTAGGAGTTGATTTCTTTCCGCCAGTTTATCAAAGGCTCCTGCCTTGATTAAACTCTCCAGTGATTTTTTATTCATTACCGAAGAGGGCATTCTGGAGAAAAAATCCTTAATTGAGCGAAAGGGTCCGTTTTCTTTTCTCTCCTTAACAATCGCCTCAACCACATTTGCCCCGACATTTTTAATTGCCAAGAATCCGAATCTGATTTGATTTTTCTTTGGCACTACCGTGAAGTTTCTCCAACTTTCGTTGATATCGGGAGGCAAAACATCAATATGCATTTTTTTACACTCGCCAATAAGAAAACCAATCCTTTCCACGTCATTCTTTTCCGAGGTTAAAAGAGCAGCCATAAACTCTACCGGAAAGTGGGCTTTTAGGTAGGCGGTTTGGTAGGCAATCTGGGCATAGGCGCAACTATGGGAACGGTTAAAGCCGTATCGGGCAAAGGGCAGCACCCATTGCCAGATTTTTTTGGCAACATTTTCAGGAATGCCATTTTTTTTCATTCCCTGAGTCAATTTCTCTTCCTGTTCCAAAAGCAGGGACCTTATCTTTTTCCCTACCGCTTTTCTTAAGAGGTCGGCTTCAGAGAGAGAAAAACCAGCCAGTTTTTGGGCAATTTCCATTAATTGCTCCTGATATATACAGATTCCCTGGGTTTTCTCCAGAATTGGCTTCAGTTTTGGATGGAGATATGTAATTTTTTTCTTCTTGCGCTTGCCGGCAATAAAATCGGGAATAAACTGCATAGGCCCAGGCCGGTAAAGGGCAACCATGGCGATTAGGTCTTCCATTTCAGTTGGCTTTAGTTGTTTTAAATACTTCCTAAATCCTTCTGATTCGCATTGAAAGACACCTATGGTCTCTCCCCTTTGAAATAGTTTGAATGTGGCTCGGTCAGTCAGAGGTATGTTCTCAATATCAATTTTTTTGTTCTGGACCTCGTATATTCTAGCCAGGGTATCCTCAATAATAGTAAGGTTTTTCAGTCCTAAAAGATCCATTTTTAAAAGGCCCAGGTCCTCAATGGAGTGCATTTCATACTGGCTGACAATAGTTGAGTCATTTTGGCTGGATTTTTGGAGAGGAACAATATCGTCTAATGGTTTGTCAGAAATAACCACCCCACAGGCATGGGTGGAGGCATGTCGGGCAACCCCCTCCAATTTTTTGGCAAAATCAATAAGTTTTTGTGCCTTCTCGTCGGTCTCGTAAATCTGCCGGAATTCAGGTAGTTTTGCCAATGCCTCCTCAAGGCTGAAATTGAAGGGAATCATTTTTGCCAGTTTATCGCAATAGTTATATGGGTAGCCCAATGCCCTTCCCACATCCCTTACCACAACCCGGGCGGCCATTGTTCCAAAGGTAATGATTTGAGCGACATGGTTTTCGCCGTATTTTTGCTTAATGTAATTGATAACCTCATCTCTTCTTCTGTCAGTAAAGTCAATGTCAATATCCGGCAGAGAAACCTTTGCCCGGCCTGGATTTAAGAATCTCTCAAACATGAGATTGTATTTTATTGGGTCAATATTGGTGATGTTTAATAGATAGGAGACCAAGGAGCCGCCGGCTGATCCCCTGCCAGGACCTACCACGATTCGGTTTTGCTTTGCCCAGTTAACAAAATCCTGGACAATCAAAAAGTAGGAGGAAAAGCCCATTTTGGAGATAACTGAAAGTTCATAGTTGAGCCGTTGGATTACTTTTTGTGGCGGCTTTGGACCATAGCGCTTTTTTAGACCAAGAAGGCAAAGTTCCCTTATATATTCGTCGGGCGTTTTCCCATTAGGGGTTTGAAATTTCGGCAAACTTACCTTGCCCAGTCTGAAATCAAAGTTGCACATTTGGACAATTTTTTGGGTGTTTTCCAGGGCTTCGGGTATTTCCTTGAATGCCTCGGCCATCTGCTGGCTTGTCCTTAAAGAAAAATCGTCCATTTTCATTGTTAGTCGTTCGGCGTCTTGGGGATTGGCGTTGGTATTAATCAGCATTAGAATATCCTGGGCATCTGCGTCTTCTGGCCTTAAATAATGACAATCATTGGTTGCCACCAGAGGAATGTCCAATTTTTTTGAGAGTCCTATTAAGACATTATTTACCTTTTTCTGTTCGGGTATATGGGGATGATGCTGAAGTTCTAGGTAAAAATTATCCTTGCCAAAGAGTTCTTTGTATTTTGAAGCGGTTCTTTCCGCTTCTTCTATTTTGTTGGCTAAAATTAATTTTGGAATCTTCCCAGCCAGACAGCCGGAAAGGCAGATAAGTCCCTGGGAATGCTCTGCCAGCAGTTCTTCGTCAATGCGCGGTTTGTAATAGAAGCCCTCCAGGTGGGCTCTGGTTGTTAGTTTCACTAAATTTTTATAGCCCGTTTCGTTTTTAGCCAAAAGAACTAGGTGATACCTCTTGTCATCAATACCTGGTCTTCTGTCTGTTCTTTTGTTTAATGCTTGGTATGCCTCTATGCCGATGATGGGCTTAATTCCTCTCTTCTTTGCCTTTTTGTAAAATTCTACTGCTCCATACATTACGCCGTGGTCGGTTAGGGCAAGGGAATCCATGCCAAGTTTTTTTGCATAATCTAACAATTGATCTATTGTAGGCAGGCCATCTAATAATGAGTAATGGGAGTGAACATGGAGATGGGTAAACCTCATATTTTTATGCTATTCTCTCTTTGTATTTCAAGCCCTCTATTTTTAGGCCTCCACGGATAATACCGCCCTTCAAAAGCAGAATGTCGTTAATTTTGGTATTGGTCATGTTAAGAGAACCAAAGATTGTTATTCCTTGCATATCTAACGAACCCTCAATTATTGCTCCCTCCATATTAATATCTCTGACATTTGCTTTTTGGAGATAAACATCTCCCTCTATGATTCCAACAGGATCCTCTAGGTTTAGCACTGCTATTCTCTTTAGGTTTGTCTCGCCTATAATCTCGGCTCTATTCATTCCGAGAAAACCCTTGATAACCGCTTCTTCCAGGTTGGCGTTTTTTTCAATTCTCGCTCCGACCAAATTCATTCCTTCTCTTACCTTTATTTTTTGGCACTCAAGATTGCCCCTAATAGTTGATTCTCCCAAATAGAAGGTATGATTAACAATAGCGGAGCGGAAAATCACATCTTCATTAAAAGTTGTTTTGCTGAAATAGACCCTGCCCAGAATCTTTGCTCCCTCAAAGGAGATGGGGGTATCAATTTCGGTCTCAGAGATATTAATCTCCTGAATTACCTTATTGGCAAAATCAGCCATCCTTTTGGCTATCTTAGCGGCTATTATTTCTCTTTCTATTTCTTTAGTGCCTAAAATCTCTTCCATGTATAATTGGGGTTAGTAATCCCAGTAAAAACGGGAAAGATGTAACTTCATTATAATCAATTATCAAAAGAGTTTCAACCTTAGGAAAATAATTCTACCCTTTTGCTTATTTGACATTAAATCTTCTTTTTATTATCTTTAGGTTAGTTAGATCATCAGGTCAGGTGGGATAGTTTTGCCTAAAAATTGAATAGGGCGTTGCTTAACCAGGGTAAGCAATAGCAGACAAAAATCCGAAATCCGAAATTCGAAACAAATAAAGTAGAAATTCATAGAAATTAGCACCTTCGGTGCGAAATTAATAGAAATTCATTGAAATTCATAGAAATTCATAGAAATTAATAGAAATTAATAGAAATTAATAGAAACTAAGAAGAATTATTATTTGCAATGAATTTCGCGAGCGACAGCGAGCAAATTTCAATAAATTTCAAT
>CAZPZY010000045.1:0-4435 GCA_964591195.1 uncultured Candidatus Saccharibacteria bacterium | reverse complement strand
GATTCTCTTTCAGCGATTTTGAGGGTTTTTGCTGGATATTGGTCAGACAGAAGCGGCAAAAGAAAACCATTTGTCTTCTTCGGTTATTTAAGTTCGGCTTTTTTAAAGTTGCTTTTGGCTTTTTCCAAGATTTGGCAGCATATTTTGGTTTTTGCATCCCTTGAAAGAATAGGAAAGGGGTTAAGAGCAGCTCCCCGGGATGCCATTATTGCTGACTCTATGCCCAAAAGGCGCGGCGGCGCCTTCGGCATTCACCGGGCAATGGATACCTCCGGCGGGATATTGGGCTCAATTTTGGTTTTTCTTTTGTTTTGGTTTTTGCACCTTGACTTGAGAAAAATTATCTTCGCCGCTGGCATTATAGGGCTTTTTTCTTTACTCCCGCTTCACTTTGTGAAAGAAAGACCAAGACAGCCAAGAGATATAAAACTGAATATTGGCTTAAAGGGACTGAGCAATTCTCTAAGGTTGTTTATCTTTGTTTCGGTGGTCTTTTCTTTAGCTAATTTTAGTTATATGTTTTTTATTCTCAAGGCAAAAGACTGCCTTCAGGGACGGCTCTCCCTGGGGGTGCCTCTTCTCTTATATGTGCTTTTTAATATCTTCTATGCCCTTTTTGCTATTCCCTTTGGCAATCTCTCTGACCGCTTGGGAAGGAAAAAGGTCTTGTTGTTTGGTTATTTTTTATTCGCTTTAACCTGTTTGGGATTTGCCTTGGCAAACTCTCTAAAGGCATTTTTGTTTTTGTTTCCCCTTTATGGCTTGGTCTATGCCATCATTGATGGAAACCAGCGGGCATTTGTTTCTGATTTAGCCCAGGATAAATTACGGGCAACAAGTTTGGGAACATTTCACACTGCCACTGGTCTGGCCACTCTGCCAGCCAGTTTAATAGCCGGATTTCTTTGGAGGTTCAATCCAAGCGCGACCTTTATCTATGGCACGCTTGTCTCTGGCCTGGCATCTGTCCTGCTTATTGTTTTTAGGAAGCGGATTGACATAATATGAATCTGAATTTGTCTCTCTTCTATTTTTTTAATAACCTGGCTTGCAGGTCCGAGGTTTTTGATCAGATTATTATTTTTTTGGCAGATTATCTACAGTATCTTATTGCTGTCCTTTTCCTTCTATTTTTGTATTTTTCCTCCTATTCGTCCCGGAAAAAAATTTACATATTTCTGGTTGTAGGCATTTCAGCCATTTTTGCCCGTTTTGGCATAACAGAATCTGTCCGTTTTTTTTATCACCATCCCCGTCCTTTTGCTGTCCATTCTGTTTGTCAACTTCTCTCTAAGAGCGGATGGTCATTTCCCTCAGGTCATGCCTCATTCTTTTTCGCTATGGCTACAGCGATTTATTTTTACAACAAAAAATGGGGAATAGGTTTTTTTATTGCCGCTCTTCTTATGAATATCAGCCGAATTGCCGCTGGAATACATTATCCTTTTGATGCCTTAGGAGGAATGATTGTGGGCATTGGAAGTGCCTGGATTGTTGCCTTTTTTGTTCATGCTCTCTTTGCCAGAGATAAAAAGTGAAACCCGCAGGTTAGCGGGTTAACGGGGCATTTGACATTTTGGTTCAGGCGGTTTAAGATTTAGGAATATGTTGTTTGTTTTGATTTTTTTCTCTTTGGCGATAGTTGTCTTGGCTGTTATTTTTGCTGTTCAAAACCCAAATGTTGTTCAGGTAAGTTTTTTGGCGTGGGAGACAAACGCTCCCCTTGCTCTTGCCCTCCTTGTTGCTTTTATTCTCGGGTTTATTTTGGGCTTGCTGATTTTAGCCTCGGGATTAATAAAAAGAGGGCTTTTGGCTTCTAAACTGGGCAAAAGGGTCAAGGAGTTGGAGGAGGCATTGGAGAAAAAGGAAAGAAAAGAAGAGGAGGAGCAAAAGAAAGAACAAGAGGAAAAAACAGATGTCAGTCCTATATCTTGAATTCAATAACATCGCCGTCTCTGACAATGTAATCTTTCCCCTCCACACGGAGCATTCCTTTTTTTGCCGCCTGGGCCCAGCCGCCTAACTCAATCAGTGTCTGCCAATTAATTACCTCTGCCTTGATAAATTTTTTTTCAAAATCGCTGTGGATAACCCCAGCCGCCTTTACTGCCTTTGTGTTTTCTTTTATTGTCCAGGCACGGGTCTCATTGCCTCCTGTGGTTAAGAAGGTAATAAGTTTCAAAAATCTATAACAGGAGGAGATAATCTGGTCTGTTCCATCTTGGTCAATACCCAATTCCCTTTTATATTCTCTTCTTTCTTGTTCATTTAGTTCTCCGAGGTCTGCCTCAAGTTTTATGTCAACCTCTACAAATGGAAGGTTAAGGTTTAGGTCTTTTAAGATTTTTTCCAATTCTTGGGCATTTTTTTTGTTTTCTATTTTGCTATTAAAGACAATAATCATCGGCTTGGCGGTCAAAAGGCACAATGGTTTTAAGAGGCTTTTTTCATATTGGTCAAACTCTTTTTGATTTAAAAGTTGTCCTTGTTCTAAATAGGCCTTTGCTTTTTGAAAAACTGCCAGTTCTTTCTTTTTCTCTTTATCTCCTGACCTTGCCTCGCTTGAGACTTTTTCAATTCTCTTTTTGAGCGTTTCTATATCTTTCATTATAAGTTCTAAATTTATTGTTTCGATGTCTCTTTTGGGATTTATTGTTTTGTCTATATGAACAATCCCTCCATCCTCAAAGATTCTTACCAGATGGGCAATTCCGTCTACCTCCCTTATTTTTGCTAAAAATTGGTTGCCCAGCCCTTCTCCCTTATTTGCCCCCTTGACCAGCCCAGCAATGTCAACAAACTCAATAGTACTTGGGGTGATTTTTTTAGAGTTGGAAAGAGCGGCTAATTTTTCAAGCCGCTTGTCCGGCACCCTTACCACCCCTACATTGGGGTCAACGGTACAAAAGGGATAATTGGCGATGCTAATCTCTTTTTTTGTCAGCGCCTTAAACAATGTGGATTTACCCACATTTGGCAGCCCGACAATACCCACTGATAATGGCATAATTTATTCAACTATAACCCTTAATACCTCTTCAATTGAGGTAATTCCCTGAGCAGCCTTGACAAAGCCATCTTCCACCATTGTCCTCATTCCTTCTTTTTTTGCCCGTTGTTCAATTTCTTCTGTCCTTGAGCCCTTGACAATTAACTCCTTAATCGTTTCAGTAACTGCTAAAACCTCATAGATTCCAATTCTTCCCTTATAGCCCTCAGGACATTCCTTGCTCGGTTTGGGACGAAAGAAGGGAATGCTTTTGATATTTTGTCCTTTTTTAATTAGTTTCTCCTCTTTAAGTATTTTTTCAATGCGACTTAGGTCGCAGTACTTGGCAATTGTTTTTAATTCAGTGTCCTTCAGGTTGTATTTTTCTTTTCCTTCGCAGAGCCGCCTGACCAAACGCTGAGCCAAAATCATATTTAGGGTTGAGGAGATAAGAAATGGCTCAACCCCCATATCCAGAAGCCGGGGGATAGCGCCGGCAGCATTGTTTGTATGGAGGGTAGAGAGAACCAAATGTCCGGTCAGCGCAGCATTGACTGCCAAAGAGGCGGTTTCTTTATCTCTGATTTCTCCCACCATTAGGATATCCGGATCCTGCCGGAGCAAACTTCTAAGACCGGCAGCAAAGGTCAAGCCAATTTTGGGATTAACCTGCGTCTGGTTGATTCTGGGCATTCGGTACTCCACCGGGTCTTCAATAGTTGAGATATTAACCTCGGGAGTATTCAAAATTGCCATCATACTATAAAGGGTGGTTGTCTTGCCAGAGCCGGTAGGACCGGTAACCAGAATTAGCCCCACTGGTTTTCTTAAATTTGCCTGAACCCTTTCCAGTGCCTCATCTCTTAATCCTAGGCCTTCTAAACTTATTGCTCTGGTTGTTTCGGGTAGCAGCCGCATTACAATTTTCTCTCCGTTAAACACAGGCAGTATTGAGACCCGAACTGAGTATTTCATCCCCTCGGTTTCAACCTTAAAACGGCCATCTTGAGGGAGCCGGTGCTCGTCTAATTTTAGATTGGAAAGAACCTTAATCCGGGCAACAATTCCCGGACTTACAATTTTAGGCAGGGTCATAGCATCGTGAAGAACACCATCAATCCTGTAGCGGACCAGGACCTCTTTTTCCATTGGTTCAATATGAATATCAGATGCCCTTTGGAGAATAGCGTGCTTTAGGAGGGTGTCAACGATTTTGATTATGGGGAGTTTCTCTGCCGCCTCTTTCAGGCTTTCTCCTTTTTCACCTTTTTCTTTTTCCTTTATGGTCTTGACATTCTTTGCCTCGCTTTTTATTATGCTGCCAAACTCACTTTCTAGGCTCTGGGCATACTGGCGCAGGACATTTTTGATTGATGCTGGGGTGGTTAGCCGGGGGAGTATTCGGAGATTGGGTTCTTTTTTTCTGATAAATTCAATTGTTCTGAG
>CAZPZY010000044.1:0-4605 GCA_964591195.1 uncultured Candidatus Saccharibacteria bacterium | reverse complement strand
TGGATAATCATAATAGGCTTGCAATTGGGCCATTTTTTTTACTGCTTCTTCTCCTTCTTTTGAAGAAAACACAGGTGCAGTTGCAATCGCTGCTGGAACTGGTTCTCTTGTAGTTCCCTGTCCTGTTAAAGTATTGATCATTACCTTTTCCTTCTTTTCCAAGATAAGCTGATCTTTTAAATGTAAACCTTTAGCATCAAAAATATAAGTATCTGCTGGTACTTCACCCGAAACCAAACCTTCTCCTAAACCCAAACAGGCGTTTATGACCATCTCCTGCCAGTCTCTGTGTCCAAGATTGACAGAATTGCCAACAAGGGCAGCCTCACTTTTCAAAAATTGTTGGACAAGAATGGGATAGTAGTCATCCACTCTTCCTACCTCTGTCCAATAATAAGCCAAAGAAGAAAAAATTTTAGTATAAATTTGGGAAAGTCCTTTTACATAAAGAAAAGTGAGAAAACGACCGGCTTGAGAAAACTCCAAGGTGTCTTCTAAAAGAGAAGAAGAACGGATAGCTACATACCCTTGACCCAAACTTTGATAATGAGACGCAATTTGTTCCTTAAGCAATGAAGGCAAAATTCCTTCAGTCAATAAAACATTTTCTATTCTCTTAAATTTTTCTTCTTTTGAAAGTGAACTATCTAAAACCTTTTCTATTTTTGACAAAAGATGTGTATTGGCATGGATAATCGCCCTAATACCTGAGGTAGTGATGACGAAACCAGTAGGGGTCGATGTATCTAATCCAGGTTCATTCAAAATCTCTCCGATTTCGGCTGCTTTATACCCAACAAGGCTAGAAAGGTAACTCCCCACATGCTTTAAATCCACCACAAGTCGTTCTATTCCACTATAAATTCGGGCAATACTTTCATTTAAACGCTGGTGAATGATAGCCTGCGTGTAAAGATATTGGGGTTGATTAAGATTTAAACCTAAAAATTCAGCACTTTTAAGTAAGCGTATTACCTTGCCTAAGTCAAAGACAGACAGAAATGTGACTTTTGCAAGATAGGCATCCAACTTTTGGGTAATGTCCTTTTGAAAAATAGCCAGTTTTTTCTGATATAGACCTATTAATTTATTTCTTAAATGGGCAATATTGGCTTGAAGCCTCAATTCTGGGATCAGAATTTGCTCTAATTCTTCAAATGCCTTACATTTTTGTAAGAAATCGCGCATTAAAGTGAGAATTTCGGTAACATGGACAGAAGTCAACAGTCTCTTCTCCACTTTACTAAACGAACTCTCTAATTCCTTAAAATAAATAAGATAAATCTTTTTAAGATAATTTAATAAGAACTCTTTGAGAGGAGAGGACAGAGAAGTATAAAAATACTTTAAGCAATCAATTTTCAACTCCTCTTGAGTTACAGTATTAGTAATAAGTAATTCCTGTAATAAAAATTTCAGGAGTAAAGGTTGTATTTCTGTCTCAGCAGATTTAATTTCTTCAAGTATAAGGGAATATTTCCTTTCATCTAATTCGGTAAGGATAAGGAAAATTTGCTTTATATTCTTCCTTATATCCTTAAGATACTCTGGATCAGCTCCAATTGCAATTACCCGTCCCACTTTACCTAAAGCCACTATCCTTATTACATCCCCCTCCTTTACCCTAACTTGTTTTTCTTCTCCTTCGTGATCAAAATAAGCGATTTGAAAACCATTCCATGATTCAGAAATCCAATCGCGGTAACGTAAGACTAAATAGGGAATATCTCCTTCTTCCCATTCGGCCTGGTATGTGATTACATTGGCAATTCCCTCTTCTCTGGCTCTGATATTGGCATGGCTTAAAAGACTATCTTTAGTGGTAAATACCCCCTTAGCTATCCGTGCTTTTTCCACTGCCTGGGGTGTAATGAATACATCAGAAAAAATCTTATGCCCTTTGAATGCAGTTACCTCTCGGGTGGGTGTATTTTTTACCAACAGACCTGTAGCTACTCCTATAGAAGAAATTAAACCGTCACTATATCCACCAGGCACGTCTTTAAGGACAGAGCTTATATCATCAACACTAGGCCTCTCCTTTTTGGGAAGGGGAAACAAAGAAGGAATAACTAGATGGTACCTTTCTGTAAGCTCATGAAAACTATCTAAATCTGCCCAAATATTGTTTTCTTCTCCTATACTATAAAGACAGCTTCCATAGGAAATCCAACCTATTTCAAATTTATCTTCATTTTTTAAACCGTAAAGAGTAAATGAACCTTCATTTAATGGTAATAGAAGCTTATAAATTTCTTTTGTCTCTATATTACCAATAAAAATGGGAGTTAATATCTTTCCTTGAATCAAATTTTCTAAAATTCTAGCCACTTTATTATAATAATCAGGTAAGGATGCCTTCCCAAGTAAAATAGTAAAATATTTTACCGAATTGATTCTTTTATAACCTTTATTTAAAACAACTTTATCATTCTCAATAACAAATTCTCCATTGTTTAACTTAGACTTAAGAGAAAAAACATAACCCTTTTCTATATCTAGTCGTCCATAAACATAATTTTTGGGAATAAGTGAAGGTAGATTCAAAGAGGTAAGATGTTGATTTAAAACCCTAACAATATTCTCCAAATAACGCCGAAGTTGCACAAAAATAGAAATGCGGTCCCGACGCTCCACATTATACATTAAGGCCTGAGGAATACCTGCACCTTGCCTACGGGCATATCCTTCCCATTCGTTCAAGATCACATCTGCATAAGGGCGCCTTGCTTCTATAAAGGTGTCAAAATTTTTAAGGCTTAATAATAGCCGAGCAAATTTAAAAGCGTGCCATAGAATCTCTTTGGTTTCTTTGGCTCCAAAATTTTTATTATAATGGAAAGACAATCCCCAAGGACCTTGATTGGTAACCATCATTCCCCATTTTCGCAAAACTCGCGTAATAAGCTCAATCCTTTTTCCCCCACCAAAACCAGTTGGGTCTAGCCATTCTCCTCTTAACTCTCCTCCCATTTCAGGAAGATTTAGATAAATGTAAATATTAGCTGTATGTTCTCCTAATTTAAGATATAAATAGCACTCTGTATCAAATATTATGGCATTCAATTCATAAAAGTTTCTTTCTTGAGGAGAAAGAAATAGTAAATTAGCCAAAAAGCTATAAAAACTACGGTCCTGATTTTTGCTTAAATCAATTAGCTTGGCCTCTGGTAAGGCCTGATTGAAATCTTGATTCAAGATATTTCCTTTTGTATCTACGACAATACCCTTCAAGATGCCAGGGTGGCCTAAATCTTTTTCTTTTGCCTTAAAACGATGTTCCACCACTATGTTGTGAATATGGTTTAAAAGGCGGTTAAAAAAAGACGTGTATTCACATTTTGCTAGAGAATTCATCTGGGATATTTCTAAAATTTCCTTTTCTATTTTTTTATCTCTAACTTGAGCAATCCTAGTGGCCAGTTTATAAAGTTCTTCAAAATCTAATTGTATTTTTTTAAAAGTGTTCTTTGTTATTTTTTTTGGTAAATGGATGATACAAGCATTGATTTGGGTATGAAGGGTATTGAATTTCTTACATAAGATACTTAAATCTTCAGCTAAGTCTTTATCTGAAAAAGTCTGTTTACAGGCAAGACCTAAAATTTCGTAAACTATTTTTGGTGAGGGGCAAAGATGAGCGAAGTTTTCAAAGGGCAAAAAACAGGCTGGTAAGCTTAAAACAGGAATCCAATCATTATTAACTGGGTATTGAAATAAAATCTTTTTTTGGATAAAAATGGGCTGTCCAATTTTATCGAGAGTTTTTTTTATTTTTCTCTCACCTAAAATAGCATATAACTCTCGCAGATAATCACTTTGATGCAAAGCTTCATCTACAATGCTTTTCCCACCTTCTCCTATACCTATAAAACATTGCTCAAATTGGCGCCATAAAAAAAGAGAAATTTTTTTCTCTCTAGCCCAAAAGGATCTTAAAATGGCCCCGTAACATACTAACTGTCCAAAATAGGAAGAATCCAAGAATGACCAGAGAAGAGGATTGATTAAACACTTATCCGTTTCAAAAACCAGGAAGGGAGCAGCCTTCTCAACATTCAGGTCAAAACAGGTTGTTTTTACCTGCTCAAATAATTGAGAAAAAACTTCCAAAAACCCCAATTTGTCCTTTATTTCTAAGAAATTTGCTAAATGCGATAAAACTTCTTCACACCAAGAGAAAAAAGAATTTTGAATTACATTCAAAATATTTTTATTTTGCATGTAAAATAATTTTATTACAGAAAATAGAGAAAATCAAATATTAAAAAGGGAAGGCTTAAATGGAAAAATCCTTTGCTACCTCTTTATCTAAGGTCACTACTTGACACAAAGTATTTCTATGATACAAGTAAATTTCAAACTCAAAGGAGGAGAAGGTAGTGGCATATCACAAGTCGGCAATTAAACGCATTAGGCAAACAGAAAAAAGAACCAAGCGCAATCGCTTTTATAAAACCAGAGTAAAAACCGTAATTAAAGAGCTACGATTGGCTATAGCCTCAAAAGCAGTGGAGGAAGCAGAAAAGGCTTTACAAAAGTCCATTCCTCTAATTTCTAAAGCTGCTTCTAAAGGAGTATTACATAAGCGAAATGCAGCGAGAA
>CAZPZY010000043.1:0-4807 GCA_964591195.1 uncultured Candidatus Saccharibacteria bacterium | reverse complement strand
CTAATTCTGAAGACCTTGCCAGAATCCGTGCCTGCAGGAACCTTAAGAAAAATCCTTTTTCCCTCTAAGGTGGGAATTTCTATCTGGTCTCCCAGAGCTGCTTGGGAAAAAGAGATGGGAAAACTAATATACAAATCATCTCCCCTTCTCTCAAAAAGCGGATGTCTCTTAACCAAAATTTTCACATACAGATCCCCGGGCCTCCCTCCTTTTCTTCCAGCCTCACCCTTTCCTCTTAATTTTATTATCTGTCCCGTATCTACTCCCCGAGGGATACGAATTCTCATTTCTACCTCTTCTTTTATCCTTCCCTCGCCCTTGCAGACATTACAGGGCTTTTCTGGAATATAACCCTCTCCTTTACATTCCGGACAAACTGTCCAACGGGTAAAAGAACCAAAAATCGTTCTTTTAATCTGTTGAACCTGTCCTGTGCCCCGACAAGAAAAACATTCCTTAATCTTGCTTCCAGGTTCTGCCCCAGTGCCTTGGCATCTGGGGCAAACAACCATCTTCTCCAACCCAATAACCCTCTCGGTTCCTTTTATTGCTTCCTCTAAAGAGATTTCAAGAGTAATCTCAATATCCTTGCCCCTTTTTATGTCCCTTCTCCTTCTCGGCGTTCCAAATCCAAATATCTCCTCCATCATCTCTCCAATATCTCCTATGTCTCCGAAGCCAAAATCAGTTCCCTCTGGACCTGACCAACTCCATTGAAAATCAAAGCCTGGCTGACTACCCCCTTCGCCTCCCGGATGCTGACCTCCTTCAAAAACCCTGCCAAACCTATCGTATTGAGCCCTTTTTTCCTTGTCTGAAAGAACCTGATATGCCTCGTTTATCTCCTTAAACTTCTTCTCGTCTCCTCCTTTATCAGGATGATACTTATGGGCAAGTTTGTAATATGCCTTTTTGATTTCCTCTTGAGAGGCGTTTTTGGGAACGCCCAAAATTTGGTAATAATCCTTCATTTTTTATTTATTTCTCTTCGTATTTTCCTTCCTCGGGTTTTTGCTTTCCTTCTTCCTGTTTCTTCTCATTTGCTTGTCCCTCTTTGCCCCCCTGTTGGGCTTGGCGATACATTTGCGCTCCCACCTTCTGAATTGCCTCTGACAACGCCTGGGTTTTGTTCTTTATCTCTTCTAAATTATCACCTTCTTTTGCCTTTTTCAACTCCTCAATCTTCTCCTCAATCTCCTTCTTGCTTTCAGAAGAAATTTTATCTCCGGCTTCTCTTAGGGTTTTTTCGCTGGTATAAATTAAATTGTCAGCCGTATTTTTCGCTTCAATCAACCGACGTTTCTCTTGGTCCTCCTTCGCGTGAATCTCGGCTTCTCTTTTCATTCTCTCTATCTCTTCCTTTGAGAGTCCAATTGAACCCTCAATTTTAACGGACTGAGACTTGCCTGTGGCTTTGTCCTTTGCTGTTACCTTAATTGTACCGTTGGCATCAACATCAAATGTTACCTCAATCTGGGGCACTCCCCGAGGAGCAGGAGGAATACCGCTTAAAATAAACCTGCCTAAAGAACGGCAATCAGAAGCCATAGGCCTTTCTCCCTGAAGTACATTAATTTCTACCGAGGACTGATTATCAGCAGCGGTTGAAAATATCTGGGTTTTGGAGGTAGGAATGGTGGTATTCTTGGGAATCATTATTGTATTAACTCCACCCAGGGTCTCAATCCCCAAAGAAAGGGGCAAAACGTCCAAAAGCAAAACGCTCTTTATTTCTCCTTCAGGTGCCCTTCCCTCCTTTTGGGCTTTTATTATTTCGGCTTCAATTGCCGCTCCCCTGGCTACCACCTCTTCAGGGTTAATGGATTTGTTGGGTTCCTTGCCAAAAAAATTCTTCACCGCTTCCCTCACTGCTGGAATAAGTGTTGTTCCTCCAGCCAAAACAACCTCGTCAATGTCCTCTTTAGACAACTTTGCTTCCTCAAGTGTCTTTTTTGTCCTTTCAATTGCCTTCTCTACCAAATCCCTTGTTAGATTGTTAAACTGGGCGCGAGTGATCTTGTAAAGCAGATGTTTAGGACCGGCGGCATCGGCCGAAATAAAAGGAAGGTTAATCTCTGTTTCCATCGCGCTGGACAGTTCCATCTTCGCCTTTTCAGCCGCATCTTTTATCCGCTGAAGGGCCAAGGGATCTTTTTTCAAATCAACACCCTGCTCCTTCTTAAATTGTTCAACAACCCATTCAATAATCCGCTGGTCAAAATCCTCTCCACCTAAATGCGGCTCTCCACCAGTAGCCACTACCTCTACGGTATCAGGAGCCAGATTTAGTATTGTCACATCAAAGGTCCCGCCGCCAAAATCAAAAACAACCACCTTTTTGGGCTCCTTTTTGCCCAGTCCATAAGCAAGGGCAGCGGCCGTGGGCTCATTGATTATCCTTAAAACCTCCAACCCAGCCACCTCGGCAGCCGCCTTGGTTGCCTTTCTTTGAGAATCGTCAAAATTAGCAGGACAGGTAATAACAGCGGCTGTAATTTTTTCCCCCAATTTCTCTTCGGCATCCAGTTTTAATTTCTGGAGAATCATTGAAGATATCTCAATCGGGGTATACCACTTGTCTCCCATTTTAATCTCCACTCCGCCGTCAGACCTCCTTCTGGTTTCGTAGGGTAGCCGCTTCAGTTCTTCCTGCACCTCAGGATCGTCGTAGCGTCTTCCGATAAATCTCTTAGCGGCAAAAATCGTATTCTTGGGATTAGTAATCCTTTGCCTGTTTGCCAAGGTGCCCACTATTCTCTCGCCGTTTTTGGTCAAAGCAACAACAGAGGGAATGAGAATAGAACCCTCTCTTGACTCAATACACTTTGGCTCGCCTTCAGAGATAGCCGCCATCTTTGAAATAGATGTCCCTAAATCAATGCCTAATACTTTTGCCATTTTTTTATAAAAACAAATTTCGTGGATAGAGCCCTACAGAGAGGACTCTCTGCAGGGCTCTCCGCGTTTCTTTGTTCTTTATTTTTTCGCCTTTCCTTTCCCCTTTGTCTTTGCCTTTACTTTAATTTTCTTCTCTTTGGCTGCCTTTGGCTTCGCTTTGGGAATGGTCACTGTCAAAACACCGTCAGCATATTCCGCTTCTGCTTTATCTCCAATAACATCCGTAGGCAGGGTAGCCTGTCTTCGGAAATATCTTTCTCCGCTCTCCTTCCTGTAATATCCCTTTTTCTTTTCTTCCTTTTCTTCTTCGCTTCTTGCCTCTATGTCCAAAACATTATCTTTCACCTCCACGCTAATATCCTCTGCCTTCACCCCGGGCAATTCAACCTCGGCGACAACATTATTGCCCTTTTCATAAATATCCATTCGGGGAACCCGAACTGAAGGGAGTTTGGGAAATCTAATCTCGGGCCATTCCCATATGTCCGGTATTCCTTCCCCGAGCCATTTTTCCAAATCTCCAAAGGGTTTCCATGGAATTAAAGCCATATGTTTTTTTGCCTTTTTGTTTCGCAGCGGAAACTCTAAATCTCCAAAACAGGTTTAGAATTTCTTTAGCGAAACAAAAATTATTTAACGACCTTTACCTTTGCCGGCCTCAAAACCCGGCCTGTTATTTTATAACCTTTTTGGATCTCTTGGATTACCACGCCCGACTTCTGCTCCTGGGAATGGGTCTCAACCATTTCTACCGCCTCCATACAATCAGGATTAAATTTCTGACCCTCGGCTTTTATTTCTTCCACTCCCTGGGACCTCAAGAAATCCAAGAGTTGCCTCTTTATCTGTAAAAAACCTTTAACACTTTCCTTTTCCTTGGAATTGTCAGACAAACTTTTTTCAGCGATATCAAAACTATCCAATATCGGCAAAAGAGCCAAGACAAATCCTTCTGCTATATGTTTAGCCATTCCCTCAATCCTTTCTGCCTCCTTCTTTTTATAATTCAAAAAATCTGCCTTTTCTCTCTGCCAACCAGCCAGATATTCATTCTTTGCCTTCTGGCATTCCTCCAATTGCTTTCTAAGTTCAACTTCTGTTTTCTCCTGTCCTTCCTCTTTATTTTTCTTGTCCGTCATTTAATTTTGCCAAAGAATAAATCAATCCAATGTTCCTGTTGTAATTCATTCTTTTGGGTCCCAAAAGAGAAATTACAATCTCCTGGCTTTTGTAAAAACAGCACCTGGTTAGGATTATACTAAAATTTCTTCCTTTTGAAAAGGGGCACTCCTGACCGATATAAACCATCGGAAACCGCTTCGGTTTTAATTTTTTTATCTCTTTCTCAAAATCCTTTAGCAGTTCGGTAAATTCAAGGAGTATGTCTCTTCTTTCAAACTCCGGCTCTCTTACTATTTCTTCCCATCCTTCCTTCCAAAAAAAACCCCCTTTCAAAATCTCTAAAACCACCAGTCCCGCCGACCTTTGGGCTAAAAACCTGGCCACCTCCTCTGCCAATCCAAATATGTTTTTCTGTTTCTTCTGAAAGATATTCTTTATTTCCGAAATATCTTCCGTCTCCAGGGCACCCTCGTCCAACAGATTATCAACGAAAAACCGATATCCTTTATCGCTGGGCACGCGGCCGGCAGAGGTATGGGGCTGAAAAATAAAACCCATTTCTGTCAAACGCTGCATCTCTATCCTAATCGCCGCCGAACAAATTCCCAAATTATACTTCGCCTCAATCAACCGCGAGGAAACAGGTCTTGCCGAGTTAATGTACTCCTGAACAATCCTTAACAATATCTCTCTTTGTCTATCGCTTATTTCCACCGCCTTATATTTTAAGAAACTATCACTCCTTTGTCAAGAGTGCTAATAATTATTTGAATCCGTTATTAAAAAC
>CAZPZY010000042.1:0-4919 GCA_964591195.1 uncultured Candidatus Saccharibacteria bacterium | reverse complement strand
ACCTTCGGTGCGAAATTAATAGAAATTGATTGAAATTAATAGAAATTAGTAGAAATTAATAGAAATTTATTTTGCAATGAATTTCGCGAGCGACAGCGAGCAAATTTCAATAAATTTCAATAAATTTCAACTATGGAAAAGGTAATTGAATTTTGAGATGTAATTTTGAGATTTGAGATTTGAATTTTGAGATTTAAATTATCATTTTGACTTTTGATTTTTTGCATTTTGATATTATGAAAATACCACAACACTTGGGGATCATTCTTGATGGAAATAGAAGATGGGCAAAAGAAAAGGGTCTGGCGGTCTGGGAAGGCCATAGAAGGGGAGTGGAAACAGCAAGAAAAACCATTAACTGGGCACAAAAGAAAGGAATAAAGACCCTGACCCTTTTTATCTTTTCAACTGAAAACTGGAAACGCAAAAAGAAAGAGATAGAATTTCTGATGAAACTGGCAGGTTCTGCCATTAATAATAGTTTGAAAGAGATAGACAAAAATAGAATCAAGGTTAGAATAATAGGGGAGAGGGCAAAATTACCAAAATCCCTCAGAGAGCAAATCGCCTCCGTCCAAGAATTGACAAAAAAGAACAAAGCAATGGTTCTGAATTTAGCCCTTAGTTATGGAGGAAGAGCAGAGATTGTTGAGGCGGTTAAAAATCTTATCAAAAAGAAGGTGCCTCCAGAAAAAATTGACGAAAAAGCAATTAATGAAAATTTGTGGACATCTGATGTTGACCTGATTATCAGAACCGGCAAGGAACAGCGGTTGTCCAATTTTTTGTTATGGCAGTCGGCTTATTCGGAACTCTATTTTTGCAAAAAATACTGGCCCGAAATCAACGAAAGGGATTTAGATAATGCCCTGCTTGCCTTTAGCAGAAGGGAAAGAAGGTATGGAAGATAATAAACCTACTTTTCCTTGGGTTCCTTGTGATTGATTCCGTGAAATTTTCGATGTATCTTCCTTAACTGAGGACTGGTAATATGGGTATATATCTGGGTTGTCCCGATGTTTCGGTGGCCAAGAAATTCCTGGACTATTCTTAAATCAACCCCTTTCATTAACAGGTCGGTAGCAAAACTATGGCGGAGGGTATGACAACTGGTGGCCAAAGGTAGTCCGGCCAAAAGGGCATATCTTTTGACTATCCTTTCCATACTTCTAATACTTAGACGGCTATTTTTTCTCTTTCCCCGGTAATTTACAAAAAGGGGCTTTTGTTTATCGCTTCTGGTTTCTAAATACCTTTTCAGCCATTTTACCGCCCTTTCAGACAAATAAACCGTCCTTAAACGGCCTCCTTTTCCGATTATTGAAATTTCCAGGTCCTTTGTATTAGGACCTATTTTAATCTGCTCTCTGTTAAGGGATACCAATTCAGCCACCCGCATTCCACTGGAAAAAAATGTCTCTAAAATTGCTCTGTCCCGAAGACCAATAATGTTTGATGTATCCGGGGCTTCTAAAAGTTTTTTAACCTGCTCCAGTTTCAAAAAATTCAGCGACTTTTCTGCTCTTTCTTTGGCTAATTTTATCTTCTCCGGAGAAAGCGAAGGAATGTCCTTTTCTGTAAAATAGACCAAAAGCTGACGAAGGGCAATAAGGTAATAATTTTGGGTTGTTCTTTTAAGGGGCTTTTTGTTTTTTTGGAAGTACCCCCTGGAGATAAACAACTTATATTTCCAGATATGTTCTGTGGTTAATTGAGGAGGCGTCAGATTTTCCAAATTGTTTATCTTTAGCCAATCCCAAAACCTTTTTAAAAATCGGGCGTAATTCTTCTGGGTTTCGTTAGACAGACCCTTTTCAATATCCAGCCAATCAAGAAAGTCATTAAGATATTGGGGAATAGGCTTTAGGTTCTCAAAAGACATATATTAAATTTCGCTTAACCTACATTACACGACATTTTATATTATAACACCTTACTTTCCAAATGTCAAAAGGTAATCCCCTCTCAATGAAAAACCCAGCCGAATTTACTTTCAATAAAAACCCTTAACCTTGTCCAAAATGAGTTTCTGCCTATCTCTATTTTTTCCTTAACCTCATTTTTAAGCAATGGTTCTTGTTTTTCAATTTTTTTCCTCGCTTTGGAGTCAATCTCTTTGTAATGATACTCCATTTTGGGAAAAATCTTGTCCTTGAGCCAAATATCTGCCTTTTTCCAAAAAGGAACAACCTGCTCCTCCCAAACCTGCTTCATAATTGTCGGCAATTTTTCTTTAGCCACTATCAAGACATTTTTCCCTATTTCTTTTGCTTCCTGAAAGTCTTTGGGAGGAGAAGTTGTTCGCTTCTGAACTGTCTCTTGGGCAAACACCAAACCCCCGGAAAAAAGAATAATGAGGTAAAAAATAAACAAAAATTTTCTCATATCATTTCTATTGCTTGTCTTAATCGTCTCAATGTCCTCTCTTTCCCAAGAACCTCAGCCACCTCAAATGGGCTGGCTGATGTCGCTTTTCCTGTTAGAGCCACCCTGACAGGCCAAAGAAGGTATCCCCTCCCCTCTCTCTTCAATTTTTCTGCCAGCTTTTCTGCCTCTCTTACCAAGATTTCTTGCAATATCTCCCTGTCCCAGTCCTCTTCCTCTATCCTTGACAATTGTTTTTCTGCTCGGGCAAGCGCATATTTTATCTCCCGTTCAGACATTTCCCTCCATTTCAACAACTGCTTTTCATAGTCCAATTTTTCCTTAAAAAAGAAATCAGTCAACTCAACAATTTCAGACAATTTTTTCAACCGTTCTCGGTAAATTGAGACAATTTTTGTAAGATAGTTAAAATCTATTGTCTTGCCAGTGGCTACAATCTTATAACCTTTTACATACAATTTGTCACTACTCCAAACCGGCTCAATCAAATTTTGTTCAACTAAATAAGGAATACAAAGTTCGGTCAATTTTTCAACTGGCGTTTGCCTAATATAAAAACCATTTAGAAAATCCAGTCGCTTGATGTTGAATACTGCTCCACTTTTCTGAATTCTGTCCAGAGAGAAATCTTTTATCAAAGAATTTAGAGAATAAATTTCTCTCTCGGTCCCGGGATTCCAGCCCAAAAAAGCCATAAAATTGATTAATGCCTGAGGCAGGTAGCCTTTTTTTCTGTATTCGCTAATTGCCACTGCTCCGTGCCGCTTGCTTAACTTCGTCCTATCAGGTCCCAAAATAAGAGGAAGATGGGCATAGGTGGGATGAGAAAATCCAAGTGCCTCCTGAATGAGAATCTGTTTTGGGGTGTTGGAAATATGGTCTTCACCTCTAATAACATGGGTAATTTTCATCTCAAAATCATCAACAACCACGCTAAAATTATATAACGGATTATCAAGATCTTTAGCGATAACAATGTCTCCTATCAGAGAGGTATCAAACTCAACCCTGCCGCGGATAAGGTCATTAAAAACTACCTTTCTTGAAGGCATTCTGAATCTAATCACTGATGGCCTACCTTCTGATAACCTTCTTTCTACCTCTTCTTTTGAAAGAGAGGCGCATCTTCCCGAATAATGAGGAGGCTGGCCAATGCTCATCTGATACTGTCTTTCTGCTTCTAACTCCTCTTTTGAACAAAAGCAATAATAGGCCTTTCCTTCTTTTAGTAGTTTTTCTAAATATCTTCTATAAATTGCCCTTCTTTGGGATTGCCGATAGGGACCATAGTTACCGCCAATATCAGGTCCTTCATCCCATTTGATGCCCAGCCATTTCAGACCTTCAAGAATGTCCTTTTCAAAAACCTCCTTTGACCTTTTAACATCTGTATCCTCAATCCTTAAAATAAACTTCCCCTCATTCTTTCTGGCAAAAATATAATTAACAAGGGCTGTTCTTGCCAGACCCAGATGCAGGAAGCCGGTTGGAGATGGAGCAAACCTTACCCTAACCTCTCCGGGCTTTACAAACCTGAATTCAGTTCTACTTTCAGTCATTTGTTTCTATTTTGCCACATCTGGTCTATCTGGTCAAATCCAAAAAATTTAAGATGTAACGGGCGATTGTTCGGGCGGCGTCCGGCTTTGAAAATCTCGAACTTGCTTCTGACATCCTTTTTAATCTCTCCGGTTGAGAAAATAGAAGTGTTAACATATCCAAAAAAGACCTCAACTGAAACCTCTTTTCCTCAAGGACAAGAGTGGCTCCATTTTTAGCAAAGGACAAGGCGTTTTTTAATTGGTGGTTTTGGGCTGACTCGGGCAAAGGAATCAAAATAGAGGGCTTGGAAAAAGCAGCAATCTCAAAAATGGTCCCTGAGCCTGCTCTTGAAATCACCAAATCGCAGGCAGAATAGGCACAAGACAACTCCTTTTCTTCTAAAAAGGCAAAAAGTCGATAATTGCTTTTAATCTCTTCTTTTCCCCAGTCAATTTTTTTCTTTATCTCTTCAAAATTTTCTCTCCCACATTGATGTATAACCCCAAAGCTTTTCAAAATCTCCGGCAAGGCCTCAAGGATCTTTTCATTAATCCTTTGAGAGCCCTGAGAACCTCCAAGAACCAGTATTATAGGTTTATCCCCTATTAACCCGAAATGCTTTCGGGCTATTTCTTTTTTTTCAAGGTTCAAAAGGAGACCTTCTCTAACAGGATTGCCAGCCAAAATAGTTTTTGATGGATTAAAATATTCTGTTTCTGGAAAGGAAACAAAGACCTTCAGGGCAAACCTGCTCAAAATTTTGTTTGACAGACCCGGTACAGCATCGGATTCATGAAGAAAAATTGGAATACCAAGCGACCACCCGGCAAAAACAACCGGCAAAGAGCCAAAACCGCCTTTTGAAAAGATAACCCTTGGCTTAATAGAAATAAGAAATAAAAATGCCTGAACTGTCCCTAAGGGAATTTTGACCAAGTCAAATAAATTTTCAAAAAAACTCCTGAGATTAAAATATCTGCGAAACTTGCCTG
>CAZPZY010000041.1:0-4951 GCA_964591195.1 uncultured Candidatus Saccharibacteria bacterium | reverse complement strand
TAAGTGCTCCCAAAGACAGGGATATTTTGATTAAGATAATAACAAATTTAATCAGCCGATAATCCTCCTTTACAGATTCAAATTAAAAATGCGTAATTACAAAATTAGGTCCAAAATTTAAATGACATTGGGTCTTGAGGTCTAGATTTTAGGTTGTAATTTGTAATTTTGCGGTCAACCAATTTGAGATTTAATTTTAACCTAAAAAGGGCCTTGCTTACCCAGGGTAAGCAATAGGGTAAGCAATAATAGGGGAGTAATAAAATTATGCCAAGGTATATAGAAAGGTTTAGACCTGGAATTGAAAAGGAAGAGAGAAACCAGATTGATTATAGCCAAAAGGGATTGGCTAATTTGGAGATAAAAGAGCCAGTGGTGGGAAAAGAAGAGGTCTTTACGGAAGCAAGAAAAATTAAAGCAAAAGAGGTTCGTGCGGAAAGATGTGTGTTTATGGATGCTAAAGAATGTCAGGTAGAAAGGGTTGAAGTGGAAAAAGGGTCTGCATTTACTAGAGCTCAACACTGTCAGATAGAAGAGGTCAAAGTAGGAGTGGATGCATTTCTTGATGCTAAAGATTGTCGGGTAGGAAGACTTGAATCGGGAGAAGATGCATTTCAGGAGACCGAGGACTCTTGGGCAGGAGAGGTTAAGGTGGAAGGGAGGGCATTTCCCTTCGCTAAAACCTGCCAAGTAGAAAGGGTTGAAGCAGGAAAGGATGCATTTGAAGAGGCTGAAAGGTGTCTAATAACTGAAAAGGTGAAAGGAGAAAAAATAGGTGAGGCCTCTTTGGGAGTAGTGGTTTTAGGGAAAACAGAGGGCGAGCTTTCTCCTTCAGTAATTTTAATGAAGGGAAAATTGAAAAGAGAAAGACCGGAAGAAATAAGAAAGTTTTTTGAAGAGGAGTTAAAGAAATCCCAAAAGGTAGAAGAAAGTATTTATGACTATCTTTCTTTTTTCAATTGGGAGGGAAAAACCCTAAAGGAAGGAAAAGAAAAACTTAAAAGAAGATATAAGAGGGTAAAAGAAAAAAGGTACTTATTGGAAGAATTGAAAGATTATAACTTCTTTTTCTTGATAGGTGATAATTTCAAAAGAGAGGAGATTCTTTCTAACTTTGAGAGATTAAAAAGAGCAGAGAAAAAACTCCTTTCATCTTTAAATCATCGCCTTCCTAAACTTGAGAAGGTCAAAGATTACCTCTCGGTTCTTTCTCTTGATGATTGGGTAAAACTCGGAGAATATGCTGAATTTTTGGACTTTGATGAAGAGAAACTAAAAGAAATCAAAGACAAAGACCCCAGTTTAATCAGAGAAGCGCTTTTAAATTCTCCTAAAGAAAATCTTAGGTCATATCTAAGAGGACTGGGGATTGAACTTAAAAAAGACGAAGAAATAGACAAAGATACTGTTATTGCTGCTACAGTTCACAAACTTTTGGGAGAGAAGGAGGGAAAACTTTTAGCAAAGAAAAGAGGAAAAAAGCCCAAGGAATTTAACATTAAACTTAAAAGGTAGCCAATTATGGCAAAGAGGGCAATGGGAGGAAGGGCTGGAAGAGGATGCCGAATTTTTTGCCTGCTTAAAAGATAAAGGGTAAAGAAGAGACCTCCAGAAGAGAAAACAGCAACAAGCAATGGAGGCAGTAGCCCTTGGCTTGTCAGAGAGGCACAGAGCATTAGGGGAAAAGCCACATCTCCACCCCCTAAAACCAGAAACTTTTCTCCTAATTGAACCTGCTTTAGATTTTCTCCGAGATTTGAGGGCTGTGAAGGAATGACAAATGCCAACGGGGCTGCGCTGTTCATCATTTCACGAGCCATTTTTATCATATGCTTTGTTTTGTATACAGAAATCCAGTCATAAATTGAAAAGATAATTAAAAGAACAATTACCATATATGGCTTTAGATTTAATCCAAGGCCAGTGCCTATTCCAGCAATGCCCAAAACCATTAAAAGGTCCTGATTAAGCACCGAAGGACGTTTAAGCCACCAGAGAATCAATATCAGCATCAAGGCTAAGGAGAAGAGGTCTGTTAGAAAACTAGCCAAAAGTATTACTCCCCCAAGGAATGAGGTTACAACAAAGAGAGATTTGAAAAATACCTTCTTTTTTCTTTTACTTCGGGTTATTTTTAGGATGAAGAGAATGAAAAGGGTGGCTAAAAAGAAGTCGAAAACAAAATCTAGGGGAGAAATACTTGCCGGGGTGATATTTTGGATTTCCAGAACCTTTCTCATCCTGAAGGCTGAGAATATGCCCAGCCCTAGCGTTGAGGAAAAAAGAAGGAATTCAAATAGAAAGAACCTTGAAAAGGCGTTATCTTCTTTCATATTGGCAGATATTTAATTTCTAAAATAGCCGTTTAGACCTCGTATATTCTATCATAGCAGATTTTAGATTTATCACAAATTTTTCAAATTATGGTAAAATAATAATAAACAGAGCGTTGCTTACCCTGGGTAAGCAATACCAATAAAAATGCAAAATGCAAATCTCAAAATGCAAAATGATAAATCAAAATTCAAAATGAATAAAATAATTTTGCATTCTGAATTGTCATTTTGAGATTTGAATTTTGAGATTTGAGATTTTAAATTACCATTTGATTTTTGCATTTTGAATTAAAGATTAAAGTGTTGCTTAACCAGGTTAAGCAATATTAAGCAATAGACAGAACTAAGTCCAATATTGAGACAAGAATGGTAAAATTAAAACATTATCCAATTGAAAAATTAAAGAAAGAAATCCGCCAAATTGTTGGAAAGCATTTGGATTTGAAAAAATACAAAATTTTCTTTTTCGGTTCGCGGGTAAGAGGAGATAGTTTTGAAAGAGCGGATATTGACATTGGCATTGAAGGTCCCCGAGAAATTTCTGCTAAAATAAAATTAGAAATAGAAGAAGAGATTAATCAACTCCCCACCCTTTACAAATTTGACATCGTTGATTTCAAGCAGGTTTCCAAAAAATTTAAAAAAGAAGCCTTAAAATATGTCGAAGAGATCAACTAATAATTTTGTTTTGGAAGATTTTAAAAAAGCGATTAAGAGATTAGAAGAAGTATTAAAAGTAAAAAGGACTCCAGTGGTTCGAGATTCAGCAATCAAAAGATTTGAATTATGTTTTGATTTGGCTTGGAAATCAGTCAAAAATTTTGCGAAAGAAAAGGGAGTGGAATGTTATTCGCCGCGGGATTGTTTTAAAACAGCTTTTCAGTTGGGCTTGATTGAGTACGATAAAAGATGGCTGGAAATGATCAAAGACCGCAATTTAACCGCCCATCTTTACAAAGAAGCCCAGGCCGAGAAAGTTTATAAAAAACTAAAGGGTTATCTAAAGCTGTTTAAAAAACTGGCCGAAAATCTCTGAAAAAAAGAAATTCATTGAAATTCATAGAAATTAATAGAAACTAGTAGAGATTAATAGATAGAAATAAGTTATTTGCAATGAATTTCGCGAGCGACAGCGAGCAAATTTCAATAAATTTCAATAAATTTCAACTATGGAAGGTAAAAGGTAATTTTGAATTTTGAGATGTAATTTTGAGTTTTGAATTTTGAGATTTGAGATTTTAAATTATCGTTTTGATTTTTGATTTTTACATTTTGATTTAAATTTGTAATTAGATTTGTATGTTAACCATCCTGGTATTTTTTTTAATTTTAAGTTTTCTTGTTCTAACCCATGAATTTGGGCATTTTATTCTGGCTAAACTTTCGGGGGTAAAGGTGGAGGAATTTGGACTGGGTTATCCTCCACGCCTTTTCGGATTTTATCAGGAAAAGGGAGAAAAAAAATGGGTTTTTGGAACAAAACGTGTAAGAACCGATTCAACCATTTATTCTATTAATCTTATTCCTTTCGGCGGCTTTAATAAAATTTACGGGGAAGAGGTCATTTCTGAAAGGGAATTAAAAGACCCGAGAAGTTTTGCCGCAAAACCATTAGGCATAAGAGCGGCAATTGTTTCAGGCGGGGTTCTTGTTGGTATTCTTGTAGGAGCGGCTATCTTTTACCTTACCTTGTCTTTTAATCATTTTACCAGTTATCAGTCATTGATGTTTGGATATAGGTTCCCTTTCGGCAATCAGGAAAACTTCCCGATGGTAACAGGAGTTCTTGACAAATCGCCTGCCCAAAAAGCAGGCATTGTTCCCTACGACCTAATATTAGAGGTAGAAGGAAGGAAGATAACCAGTCCCGAGAAACTTATTGAGATTATTAAAGGAAGTGATGGCAGGAAAATTTCCCTGAAACTGAAAAACCTGAAAACGAAAGCAACAAGAGAGGTAGCGGTGATTCCCCGGTTTGACCCTGCTGAAAAAAGAGCAGTAATTGGAGTAGGACTTGCCCAGATAGCCCGCCTCAAGTACCAGGGATTTTCTGATAAGGTCTTGGCTGGATTTTTACATTCGGCGAATCTGTTTCATTATTCTCTTTTTGGGTTGTCTCGCCTTCTGCTTATTTCCATTTCCCGTCATTCACTTTCGCCTCTTGCCAGTCAGACAACCGGGGTGGTGGGGATTTTTGCTATTACAAAATTAACCCTTCAGGAAATGGGAGGGCTGGAAATTTTTAATTTAATAGCTCTCCTTTCCTTGGCTTTGGCTTTTACCAACCTTCTTCCCCTGCCGGCTCTTGATGGTGGACGGCTGGTTCTTTTGGGATACGAAGCGGTTTTTAAGAAAAGATTTCCCCCGGCGCTTGAAAGCAAGATAAACGCTATTGGATTTTTTGGCATTATCTTTCTTTCCATACTTGTCACCTACAAAGACATCTTGCAGTACAAAGACATCCTACTTAGGTAGGCGGAGGATTTTTATTTTTTCAAAAGGGTGATATAATAAAAATGTCAAATCTAAACACAGGGGGAAAAATCCGAAATCCGAAATTCGAATTTCGAAACAAATAAAATAGAAATTCATAGAAATTAGCACCTTCGGTGCGA
>CAZPZY010000040.1:0-5132 GCA_964591195.1 uncultured Candidatus Saccharibacteria bacterium | reverse complement strand
TTGTCAGGGTCAAGATAACAAGGGGATATGGAATTTGAGATAAAAGAAATAAGGGATAGGTCTGCTTGGGAGAGATTTCTTTTGACCTGTCAGGAGAAGACATTTTTGCAGTCCTGGAACTGGGGAGATTTTCAGGAGAACCTGGGATTTAAGACCTGGCGGCTGGGGATTTATCAAAAAGGGTCAGGTATAGCAGGGCTGTCACTGGTAGTTAAGGTTGTGGCTAAAAGAGGGAGTTTTTTATTTGTGCCCCATGGCCCAAATATAAAACCAGAAATCAAAAATCAAAAATTGGAGATATTGGGTGTTTTATTAGAGAAATTAAGGAAAATTGCCGAGAAGGAAAAAATTGATTTTATTCGGATAGCGCCGATTTGGGAAAGAGACCAGAAGAGCAAAGAGATTTTTAAGAAACTGGGGTTTCGGGAAGCACCGGTTCATATCCATCCAGAGGTAACCTGGCTATTGGATATCTCCTTGCCAGAGGAGGAAATTTTAAGGAGAATGAGAAAGAACACCCGAAACCTAATCCGTCGGGCAAAAAGGGAAGGGGTAGAGGTTTTTCAGGAAAATTCCCAAGAAGGAGTGGAAAAATTTAATGAGCTCTATTCAATTACAGTCCGACGTCATCATTTTGCTCCTTTTTCCCTTGAGTATCTAAAAGGCGAGTTTTCTGCCTTTTCAAAAGAAGATCAGATTGCTGTTTTTTTTGCCAAACATCAAGGCAAACTTCTGGCTTCCGCTATGGTAATTTATTGGCAGAAAATCGGTTTTTACCATCAAGGCGCTTCAATTGTCTCAAGGGTTCCTGCTCCTTATCTTCTTCAATGGGAGGCAATCAAAGAGGCGAAAAGAAGAGGATGCCAACTTTATAATTTTTGGGGGATAGTGCCTGAGGTCAAAACCACTGAGGATTTGAAAAATCCTAAAATTAGAAGACATCCCTGGTGGGGATTGAGTTTGTTTAAGATGGGTTTTGGCGGATATAGGAAGGAGTATTTGAGAACCCAGGACCTACCTCTCTCTTTTAGATATTGGTTGAATTACCTTGTTGAAAGAGCGAGAAAATTTAGAAGGGGGTATTAAAAGGATTGCTAAGGCGGTTTAGATACAATGGTAAAAGCAGGTTGGAAAATTAAAAGGCGGGCGCGAAGATATCGGATAAAAAGAAGATCCCTTTTCAAAAGGGCGGGTTTTTGGCTCTTTCTTCTGATTTCAGCAGTGACCTTGGGACTTTTCTATTTTGTCTTTTTTTCTTCTTTTTTTCAGATTCGGGCAATTGGAATCTCGGGCGTTAAAAAGACAGACCATAAAAAAATAGAGAATCTACTGCAGGCCAGTTTGGAGAGAAAAAACATTTTTTTGGTTAATTTGAAAAAGATTAAAAAAGAGGTTTTGGAGGAATTCCCTCGGGTGGACCAGGTAAAAATAAAAAGGCGCCTTCCGGATAAAATATCAGTTGAGATTGAGGAAAGAAGGCCGGTTGCTGTTTTTTGTCTTTCCGAGCAGGAGAACGACTGCTTTCTTATTGACCGAGAGGGGATTGCCTTTGATAAGCCAGAAGGGAATTTTCTCTTAATGAAAATTATCGGCAAAAAAGAAAATTTATCTTTTGGAAAAAGGGCTATTGGAAAAAAATATTTGGATAAAATTCTGGAGATTCAAAAAGAGATGGAGCAAAAAGAGAAGATAAAAGTCAGCAGTTTTGATTTATCGGCAAAAGAACTTGTTGTTCAGACATTGGAGGGCTGGCAGGTTTTTTTTGACCCTGCCGGAGACATTTCAGAACAGATTTTCAATCTGAGCGTTCTTCTTAAAACCAAACTTCCTCCTGAAAATCGCCATAGCCTTAGGTATATTGACCTGCGCTTTGGAAACAGGGTCTTTTTTAAGGAATAGAGGTAGTCGCTAACCTCTTCGGTAATAGATTTGCTGAGGCATTCTTGTCGAGGTGGAGCATATCGCAGCCGAGCCCCAGAATAGGTTTGCGTTTCAGAAAAAGGTTTGTAAGGCTCGGCGAGATATAGAAGCGCCCGGGAATAATTTTTTTCTTACTACTTACGGCGACTTCGTGCTCCCCGAGGCAAGATGCCTCAGCAAAAATAGATTATCAAGAGTTGTTACTATTATTCCCATTCTATGGTTGCCGGGGGCTTGTTGGTGATATCGTAGACAACCCTTGTTACCTGGGGTATCTCGTTGACCAGCCGGCTTGAGATTTTTTCCAAAACTGACCAAGGAAGTTGGGAAAAGTTTGCCGTCATTGCCTCTCTGCTTTCAACAGCCCTTACAGCAATAACATTGCCGTACGCTCTTTTATCTCCCTGAACCCCGGTTGTTTTCTCATCTAAAAGAACAGCAAAATACTGCCAGGGGGGTTTTTTTATTTCAGATTCAATCTCTTCTCTGACAATTTTGTCTGCCCTTCTTAAAATTTTCAATTTTTTTTCGGTGACCTCTCCGATAATTCTTATCGCCAGCCCGGGACCGGGGAATGGCTGGCGTGAAATTATGCTTTTCGGCAAGCCCAGTTCTTTAGCGATTTTCCTTACCTCGTCTTTGTAGAGGTCTTTTAGGGGCTCAATTATTCCTTTGAAATTCAGTTGGCTGGGTATGCCTCCTACATTATGGTGGGTTTTTATCACAACTGAGCCCTGAGAATGCCCCGACTCAATTCGGTCGGGATAAATCGTTCCTTGAAGAAGGTAGTCTGCCTTGACCCTCCTGGCTATTTTTTCAAATGTTTTAATGAATTTTCTTCCAATAATTTTTCTTTTTCTTTCTGGATTTTTTACTCCTCTAAGCGCCTTGAGGAAGTTTATCTTTTCCCTGGCGAGAATAAAATTGAGGTCAAACTTCTTAAAGGTGTTTATTATCTGTTCGCTTTCTCCTTCTCTCATTAGTCCGTGGTCAACGAAAACAGCGGTCAGGCGTTTGCCCAGTGCTTGAGACCCCAGAACAGTGACAACACTTGAATCAACACCTCCTGAGAGAGCCACAATTGCCCGGCTTACTCCCACCCTTTTTTTAATTTCTTTTATTGCCTGGTTGACGAGATCGATTGGCTGCCAATTATTTTTGCAGTGGCAGATATTAAACAGAAAGTTTTCAAATATCTTGTCTCCGCTTGGTGTATGAATAACCTCAGGATGCCATTGGATGCCAAACAGAGTTTTTTTTGAATTAGCCATTGCCGCCACTGGGGCGTTTTTTGTTTCGGCTAAAACCCTAAAACCGGGAGGGCAGGACAATACGGCGTCGCCGTGACTCATCCAGACCCTTTCTCTTTTCTTTAGTCCCTTAAGAATTCCCTCTGCTTTCTTGATTTTGGCAAAGGAGATGCCGTATTCTCGTTTTTTCGCTCGGACCACTTTCCCCCCCATTAGATAGGCAAGGAGTTGATGTCCGTAGCACAAGCCGAGAATAGGAATGCCAAGACGAAAGATTGATTTTGGCAGGCGGGGAGCGTTCCTTTCATAGACGCTGGAAGGACCTCCTGAAAGAATAACTCCTTTGATGTTGAATTTTTCAGCCAGTTCTTGAAGTTGCTTTTCAGAAACACCTGGAGGAACAATTTCTGAATAAACACCTTTTTCTCGAATCCTTCTCCCGATTAAATGACAGTACTGCCCGCCGAAGTCCAAGATTAAAATCGTATCGGGCTTTGAGGACATATACTAAATTATATCACCTCAAGGCAGTTTCTCCAAATATCCTGAATTAAGATGCAAAACACAAGAATCAAAATGATAATCTCAAATGCCAAATCTCAAAACTCAAATCCAAATCTCAAATCTATTTTCTGCCTTTTGAGCTCAAGAGATCCCAGCCAATTAGGGCATTGCTTACCCAGAGTAAGCAATAAAATAAGCAATAAAAACAGGTCTTTAAAGGTTGAAAAAAATAAACAAAAAAAGTTAGAGGTCTAGAAATTGCTGATTTGAGATTTTAAGCTGGCGGATAATTTTCTTTATGATTGGCAAACCAATATCTTTTCCGTGTGGGTTAGGGATAAAAATTTTCTCGCCGTTTCGCTTCATATATTCATGGCGAGTGGCTGAATGAGGACCAGAAAAACCGAGTTTTCTCAACTTCCTAATTAAAACTCTTCGCGGAAGAGGAGAAAGGTTAGGCATGAACTTTTATTGGCTTTTTAAATCCTGGCAATCTTTGCTTTTCCCGCAGGCTAACTAAAATATAATCTTCAATCACTTCAGCTAATTGTTCTCTAGTTTCTTCTACTGTATCTCCTTGAGCATAGACACCGGGCAAATCAGCCACACTTGCACACCAACTTCCGGTTTCTTTGTCATATTCATATTCGGCTTTACGTAGAAGATTCTCTATATATTGAGTGATGTATAGTTTCATACATTTCCATTATAAATTTTTTAGAGATTAATGTCAAACGGCATATTTTTAATTCAAAAATCAAAATTCAAAATGCAAAATTAAATTCAAGCGCAAAGCTCAAAGCGCAAAAGGCAAAACTACAACTTAAAGCGAAAAGCGAAATCTTTCTTTTTTAGCTTTGAGTTTTACGCTTAAGTGTTTTTTGGTCATTCGGTCATTGAAGATTGGAATTTAATTGAAAATTGGAAATTGGGAATTGGAATTTGATTTGTTTCGGATTTTCCCAAGAAGGATTTGTCTTGGAGGTAAAAATTCGCGTAATATTTACTGAACTTGGTATTTGGTGACAATAATCCAGCCCCGATAGTCATAGAGGTCTTGGAACCCCTTTTCTTCTATTTTTTTCCAGTTTTGGGGTACTGGTGGCTGGTAGTTTCCAAAACCGGTAGTGTTGACAAGATAGACAATGTCTCCCTTTTTTAATCCCTTATTTAGGTCTTTGACAATGTCTTTTTTATCCAAAAGGGCGGTACCTGAAAAATGGGAAAGAGGACCTGGAGCGAATAGTTTTGGCAAAACAGGTGCTTTGTTGTAATACCTAAGAGTAAAAAAGACAAATGATGAGCCCACATAGATTTTTTGTCCATTTTTTACATTCTGGTTTAGATACTCTGCCGCTCTTTTCATTCCCGGCTTTTTATAGACCTCCAATTTTTTCCAATAAAGGGGAAAGGAAATTGAACTTGCCAGGAGGACAAAAATAATTAAGAGTTTTCTGA
>CAZPZY010000039.1:0-5163 GCA_964591195.1 uncultured Candidatus Saccharibacteria bacterium | reverse complement strand
AATCCCTTTTTTTCTTTTGACAACTCTTTTATCTTTTCTTTGACCCAAAAAGAAACAACCTCCGGGGTGCAGAGTTTTCCCGTTTTCCAGAGTTTTTTTTCTTTTGCAAGAGGAAATTTGTTTCCTTTGATGCTGATAAATTCCCCCTTTTTTGCATTCATCACATTCGCCTCAATAATTTTGCTTGTTTCAATGTAATATAGATTCAATTTTTCCGAAAGAAGAATGGCTTGGGTGCCCTTTCCAGAGCCCGGGGGGCCTAATAATATGATTACCTTAGAACTTTTCATACTCATGCATCTCTAATTGGGCGTTGACTTGCCGCCAGGTTTCTAAAACCACGGCTACCACAATTAACAAGGAGGTTCCTCCGATAAGAAAGTTGAAGTTATGAACCCCTGTTAAGGCGCCAGCAATTTGGGGCATAATCGCAATAGCTCCCAAAAACAATCCTCCCAGAAGCAGGACCCGATTAAGGATGTAGTTAAGGAAATCGGATGTGCTCTTGCCCGGTCTAATGCCGGGAATAAAGCCACCCATTTTTTGGAGGTTCGTGGATATGGCTTTAGGGTCAAATGTTACCGCTGTATAAAAATAGGTGAAAAGGAAAACCAAGGCAAAATAGGAAATTCCATACACCCAAGGATTTTGAAAAAAATCTTTTACTTGAATGGCTATACTTCCTATGGTTCCACCTTTTCCCGCCAGGAAACTGGCTATCATTGAAGGGAAAAGCAGGATTGAAAGGGCGAAAATTATAGGCATTACTCCGGCCGGATTAACATTGAGGGGAAGATAGGTAGATGTTCCGCCATACATTTTCTGGCCTCTTACCCTCTTGGCGTAAGAGACAGGAATGTTTCTGCGCGCTTCGTTCACCAAGGTTACTCCGGCAATGACAGCAATTGCCATAACAAAAAACAGAATGTAGGAAGGAATTTGAGAAGGGTCATAATTGAGTATAAACTTTCCTACATTATTGGGAAAAGCAGATATAATTCCAGCAAAAATCAAAAGAGAGACGCCGTTGCCGATTCCTTTTTCTGTAATTAACTCTCCCAACCACATTAATGCCATAGCCCCTGCTGTAATAGTGGCAATAGAGGCAAAAAGGACAGACCCAGACATAGGTTCAAGCACTCCCTCATGCTGAAACAGGGTTAACATTCCATAGCCCTGAATAGCAGCCAAAGGGGCAGTAGCGATTCGGCAGTACTGGTTAAATTTTTGTCGGCCTGCTTCTCCTTCTTCTTTATACAGTTTCTCTAAAGCCGGGAAAATCATTGTTAGCAACTGAAAGATAATAACAGCGGTGATATAAGGACCCAATCCCAACATCACAATAGATAATTTATCAAGAGCGCCGCCAGTGAATACATTCAGAAGACCAAACATCTGAAATTGATTAAAGAATTTCTCCAAATTCTCAAAGTTAATTCCTGGGATAGGAATGTTAGCCATTACCCTGAACAGAGCAAGAATAGAAAGGACAAAGAATATCTTCTTTCTTATATCAGGAATTTTGAAAATCTGGACGATTTTTTGGTACCACATAGTCCCTTGAAATTTATCTTATTGTTCCCCCGCATTTTTTAATTTTCTCTCTTGCTCCCTTTGAAAGAAGGCAGTTTTCAATAACTAGTTTTTTGTTAATTTTTCCCCTCCCCAGGATTTTTACCTCTGGTATTTTCCTCCCTATTTTGTCAATGACTCTTTTTTCAACCAAAGAGGTCGGAGAGACCGTTTCGTTTTCTTTAAATTTTTTCTCCAGTGTAGCCAGGTTTACAATTCTTATTTTTAATCTTTCTCTTGATTTAAATTTATATCCTCTTAATTTCGGATATCTCTTTATCAATTCTCTGATAATAGGTTTAAGTTTTGCTCCCGCTCTGGCATTTTGCCCTTTTATTCCTCTGCCGCAATAATTTCCCCGTTTTCCTCCCCGTCCCACTCTTTTTTTTCTTTTTGGTTTATGAATTGGACGAAGTTGGTGTATTTGCATATTTATTCTTGCTTAATTTTAATTTTTCTAAAGCCCTTATGGTTGCCATTGCATTGTTAAGTTTGTTTTTTGTTTTACCTAAAATCTTTGAAGAGATATTTTTTATTCCCGCTAAATGACAGATTATTCTAACCGTTCCTCCTGCTGTCAGTCCCCTTCCCTTTCCTTGGGGTTTAAGCAAAACACGGGCAGCTCCGAACTTTGCTTCTGTCTCATAGGGAATTGTTTCAGAGACAAGAGGAACCTCAATTATATTCTTCTTTGCCTGATAGGTTGCTTTTTCTATTGCCTGGGCAACATCTTGACCTGAGGATACACCTATTCCTACCTTTCCGGCTCTGTTTCCGATTACCATTACGGCCCTGAATCTTAATTTTTTCCCTCCAGCCCTGACATGGACGACCCTGCTCAGGTCAAGCATTCTTGACTCAAATCCCTCAATGTCTTTATTTTTTGGTATTCTTTTTTGACCTCCCATTGTATTAAAGTATTAAAACCTCAACCCTCCTTTTCTTGCGCCCTCAGCCAATGCTTTTACCCGACCGTGGTATTTATATCCTGCCCTATCAAAAACTATTCTTTCAATCTTTTTTTTCTTGGCTTTTTGGGCGATTAGTTTTCCCGTTTCAAAAGCCAATTCCGTCTTTCCTTTTTTAGAACCTTTGTCCTTTTTTATTTCTTTATCAGAAGCGGCGCTGATAACCACCCCTCTTTGATCATCAATTAACTGGGCGTAGATATGATTATTTGACCTGAAAACACATAACCGCGGAACTTCAGAGGTTCCGATGACCTTACCTCTAATTCTTTTATGACGTCTATATCTTTTTTTCCTTTTATCTTTCTTATTTTTACTCATAACCGGATTTTATTTTGTTGTTGCTGTTGCCTTTTTTCCAACCTTTTTTCTAACCTCTTCCCCCAAATATCTTATACCTTTTCCTTTATATGGTTCTGGAGGGCGAATCTTCCTTATTTTAGCAGCAGTCTGGCCCACCAGTTCTTTATCAATTCCGGAAACGCTGATGATGTTTTTTTCAACCGAAAGCTTTATTCCCTCTGGCGCTCTAATTTTTATCGGATGACTGAAGCCCAAGTGCAAAACCAAATCATTCCCTTCCATTTTTGCCTGATAGCCCACTCCTTTTATTTCTAATTTTTTTTCAAAACCGGTTTTTACCCCTTTTACAAGATTAGCCAGTAACGCTCGACTTAATCCCCAAAACGCTTTTGCTCTTTTGGTCTTATTTTTAGGTGAAAGCAGAATTTTTTTACCTTCTTGGACAATTTTAATTTCGGGCAGAATCTCTCTTGAAATTTCTCCCTTAGGTCCCTTTATCCGAATCTTCTGTTCTTTGATTTCAATTTCAACGTCATCCGGTATTTCTATTGGTTTTTTGCCTATTCGCGACATATTACCATATTTCGCAGATTATTTCTCCCCCTAACTTTCGTTTTCTGGCTTCCCTATCCGTCATTAGTCCCCTTGAGGTAGAAATAATCGCTATTCCGTAACCGGCTTTTACTCGTTTTATTTTTGTATAAGGAAGGTAGATTCTTTGTCCCGGTTTTGAAATTCGCTTTATTCCTTGAATGGCAGGTCCTTCCTGAGAATATTTTAAGGCAATTTCAATAAATACCCTTTTTTTGCCTTTTTTCTTTACCTTCCCAACAAATCCTTCTTTTTCCAAAAGTTTGGCAATCTCGTATTTTAGTTTAGAAAAAGGAACAAAGACAGTGTTTTTTTTCACTGCTATAGCGTTCCTTATTGATGTTAGCATATCAGAGATAGGGTCCATAATATTAAAAGACTTTTTACCAGGAGGATTTTCTTACTCCCGGTATCAGTCCCTTATTTGCTGCTTCCCTAAAGCAAATCCGGCATAGCCCGAATTTTCTCAAATACCCCCTTTTTCTTCCACAGCGAAAACAGCGCCTGACAATGCGGGTCTTAAATTTTGGCTTTTTTAATGATTTTACTATCTGCGACTTTTTTGGCATAAGTTTAAAATTTGATTGGAAATCCTGTTAACCTAAATAATTCGGTTGCCTCTTCCCTTGTTGAAGCGTTGGTGACAACAGATACCTCCAATCCGAATATTTCTCTTGTTTTTTCCGGAGAAATCTCGGGAAAGGCAATGCTTTCCCTAATTCCTATGGTTAGATTTCCTAAATTAATGGACCTTTCCGGTATACCCTTAAAATCACGAGAACGGGGAAGGACAATATTTATCAACCTTTCTAAAAAATCCCACATTCTTTGACCTCTTAGGGTTACCATTGCTCCTACTGGAACTCCCTTTTTGATTTTAAATCCGGCAATGGACTTTTTTGCCTTGGTCAATATCGGTCTTTGTCCGGTAATTAAGGACAATTGCTCTAACATTGTTTCCAAAAACTTCTTTCGCTCAGCAGGATTTTTTTGAACTATCTGCCTTCCAAAACCAGCATTGACCACCACCTTCTCAAAGCGAGGGACTGCCATTTTGTTCCGATAACCGAACTTTTTCATCATTACTGGAATTACCTCCTTTTGGTATTTTTCTTTTAATCGCATCATACTATTTAACCATTTCGATGACAATTCTTGATAATTTCCTTGCTGAGGCATTCTTGTCGAGGTGGAGCATATCGCAGCCGAGCCCCAGAATAGGTTTGCGTTTCAGAAAAGGTATGAACGGCTCGGCGAGATATAGGAGCGCCTGGAAATAAATTTCTTCTTACCACTTACGGCGACTCCGTGCTCCCCGAGGCAAGATGCCTCAGCAAATTTGCTACCAAAGCAGTTAGCAATCACATTTATGATAATTCTTGGCCACACTTTTTGCAAATCCTTATTTTCATTTTTTGCTTTTTATCTTTTAAAATAATTTTATAGCCAATTCTTGACGCCTTGCCGCAGTGGGGACAGATAATTTTAACATTGGAGACATCAATTGGCTTGGGAAGCTGAATAACCTGTCCCTTTTCTCCCTCTCTTTTCGGCTTTTGATGCTTTTTAACTATATTTACGCCCTCAACCAAAATCCTTCCCTCTTTAGGGAAAACCCTTAAAACCTTTCCGGTTTTTCCTCTGTCCTTTCCTGAGATTATTAATACCTTGTCGTTCTTTTTTATTTTCATTAAATCAGTTCTTCAGCCATTGTGGCTATTTTTTCAAA
>CAZPZY010000038.1:0-5292 GCA_964591195.1 uncultured Candidatus Saccharibacteria bacterium | reverse complement strand
ATTTTGATTCATCTTAAAAAAATTGACTGGCTAATGGTTATATCTGCCCTTTTGCTTTCCCTCTTTGGGCTTTTGTCAATCTATAGTTCCTCTTTTTATCGGGCGGATTTTTCCTGTTTTAAAAAACAGGTCTTTTTTTTGACCTTGGGATTGTTTTTAATGATTATTTTCAGTTTTTTTGACTGGCGAATTTTTCAGGAGAATTCCTACCTTATCTTAATTCTCTATTTTCTTTCCTGCCTTTCTCTTTTGGGCCTGTTTTTTTTTGCTCCCTCAATTCGAGGGACCCATAGTTGGTACAAATGGAAAGATTTTGCCTTTCACCCGGTGGAATTTGTCAAACCTGTCTTGATAATTCTTTTGGCTAAACATTTTTCTCTTAGGCATATTGAAATCTATCGTCTAAGACATATCTTTTCTTCCGGACTTTATTTTTTGCTTCCAGCATTTTTGCTCTTTCTTCAGCCGGATATGGGCCAGGTGATAATTGTTGTTTTAATTTGGCTGGGGATGCTTGTTGTCTCAGGTATTCGCCTGAAGCAATTTTTGGCATTAGTTCTTATTTTTCTTCTTGTTTTTCTAGTGGGATGGTTTACTGTCTTGAAACCCTATCAGAAGGAACGAATTATTAGTTTCGTTGCTCCCTATTATGATCCCCTGGGCAGTTCCTGGAGCCAGAACCAATCAAAAATTGCTATTGGTTCGGGAGGCATATTGGGTCAAGGGATAAAAAAAGGAGGCCAGACCCAACTTGGCTTTTTAAGTGAGCCCCAGACCGATTTTATATTTGCGGCTATCGCTGAGGAAACCGGTCTGTTAGGTGTATCACTACTCTTGTTTTTATTTGCTCTTCTTCTTTGGCGAATAATGAGAATTGCCTTTTTCGCCCAGAAGAACTTCCCCCGGCTCTTTTCTGTGGGCTTTGTTATTCTGTTGTTCAGTCAGATTTTTATTAATGTCGGAATGAATCTGGGCATTCTTCCGGTAATCGGAGTCCCCTTGCCCTTTGTTAGTTATGGCGGGTCAAACCTTATTGCAAATTTTATTGTCCTGGGGTTAATTCAAAATCTGATTGTTAACCCGTAGGGGAGATATGGCAAGTCCCTTATTCTTTTGTTGAGAGCCGATTGCCTTAATCGCTGTTAAAGCCGCCGGGATGGTGGTAATGTAGGAGATTTTGTGTTCAATTAGAGCTCTTCTTATTCTGTACTCATCTCTTTTTGCCTTTTCGCTTGATGCCAGGTTTATTACCAGGTCAATTTTTCTCTGCCTAATTAGATCCAGTATGTTTGGCTTTTTCTGGCCAATTTTAGGGACCACCCTTACTGGGATCTTGATTTTTTTGATTTTTTTTGCGGTCCCCTCGGTTGCCAATATCTTAAATCCCAAGGAATAGAATCCCCGGGCTATTGGGCCGGGGTCGGCTTCTTTTTTTATGGTAATTAAGACACTTCCCTTCAGCGGGAGGGGATTGCCGGCTGCCAGTTCTGCCTTATAGAAGGCATCTTCAAATGACCTGTCTATGCCCATTACCTCACCGGTAGATTTCATCTCTGGCCCAAGGAGGATGTCGCTTTCAAGTTTATCAAAGGGTAAGACCACCTCTTTGACTGCCCATTTATCTGCCTTCAAAACTCCTCCCTTTAGTCCCATCTGGCTCAAGGTTTTACCAAGCATTATCTTGGTGGCAATTTTTGCCAAAGAGACCCCGGTTGCCTTGCTTAGGTAGGGTAGGGTTCTTGATGCCCTGGGATTTATTTCCAAGACATATACATTGCCCTGCCGGACAGCGAATTGGATATTAAACACGCCCCTTATTTTCAGGGTCTTAGCGATTATCTTGGTTGCTCTGATCATTTTTTCAATCTCTTCTTCTTTTAGTGAGTAGGGAGGGGTAACGCAGGCGGCATCCCCGGAATGGACCCCTGCCTCTTCAATGTGCTCCATTATTCCACCTATCAAGATTTCTTTTCCATCAGAGACAGCGTCAATCTCGCTTTCTCTGGCGTTTTCCAAAAATTTGTCAATAAGGACAGGGCTTGATTTCCAGACACTTGAGGCACGCCGGAATTTTTCCTTGAGATTCTCTTCTTGATAAATAATTTCCATTTTTGTTCCACCGATAACATAACTGGGCCTTATGAGAACAGGGTATCCTATTTTTCTGGCTATTTTCAGCGCTTCTTTCTCATTTGAGGCAATCCCGTGTTTTGGTATCAAAAGCCCGATGTCTTTTGCCATTTTGTAGAATTCTCTTCGGTCTTCAGCCACATTGATGGCCCAGGTTTTGGTGCCTAGAATTCTGACCCTGTTTTTCTTTAAAAAAGAGCAGATGTTAATCGGTGTCTGTCCCCCAAACTGGACAATGACTCCTTTTGGCTTTTCTTTTTCTGCGATGTTTAGTATATCCTCCGGGGTAAGGGGCTCAAAATACAAGCGGTCGGAGATTTCATAATCAGTGCTGACTGTTTCGGGATTGCAGTTGACCATAATTGTCTCATATCCTTCTTCTTTGGCTGCCTTGACTGCGTGGACACAGCAATAATCAAATTCAATTCCCTGGCCAATTCTGTTGGGACCTGAGCCGATAATCATCACCTTCTTTTTTCTACTTGTCCTTACCTCATCTGTTTCTTCGTAGGTAGAATAGAAATAGGGGGTTTCCGCCTCAAATTCTGCCGCGCAGGTATCAACGGATTTATAGGCAGGAACAATGTTTAGTTTTTTCCTTCTTTTTCTTATTAACCCTTCCCCCTTTCTGGTCAGAGTCGCTATCTGTTTATCTGAAAATCCTATTTTTTTCGCTTCAAGCATTATTTCTTTAGGGATGTTTTTGCCTTTGTATTTTTTAATTTTTCTTTCCAGATCCAAGATATTTTTCATCTTTTTCAAAAACCAGGGATCAATCTTTGTTAGATTAACTATCTCTTTTAACTTCATTCCCTTTTCAAGCGCCCTTTTGATTAAAAAGGTCTTCTTGAAGTGGGGTATTTTCAGGAGGGTTCTTAACTGCTTTAGATTGTATTTTTTTTCTTCCTCATCATTTTCCCAGCCGCTTCTTCTAATTTCCAGAGATCTAATTGCTTTCTGGAACGCTTCTTCAAATGTTCTTCCTATTGCCATTACCTCTCCCACTGACCTCATCTGGGTGCTAAGCAGTTTTTGGCTTTGGGGAAACTTTTCAAAGGGGAATCTGGGAATCTTTACCACTACATAGTCAATTGTCGGCTCAAAGGAGGCAGGGGTTTTTTTGGTAATATCGTTTGGGATTTCATCAAGGGTAAGTCCAATGGCTAATTTTGTGGCGATTTTGGCAATGGGGAATCCTGTTGCCTTTGAGGCCAGGGCTGAGGAGCGGCTGACCCTTGGGTTCATTTCAATTGTCAGCATCTCTCCTGTTTTTGGATGAACAGCAAACTGGATGTTTGAGCCGCCGGTTTCCACCCCGATTTCTCTAATGATTTTTATGGCGCTGTCTCTCATTGCCTGATATTCCTTGTCAGTTAGGGTTTGGGCAGGGGCAACAGTGATGCTGTCTCCGGTATGGATTCCCATTGGGTCAAAGTTTTCAATTGAGCAAATGATAACCACATTGTCCTTAAGGTCCCTCATTACCTCCAATTCGTATTCCTTCCATCCCTGGACCGAGGCCTCAACAAGGACCTGTCCAATAGGGCTGTTTTTTATTCCCTTTGCCACCTTTTCTTCCAGTTCTTTTTGGTTTTTAGCCACTCCTCCTCCTGTTCCTCCCAGGGTAAAGGCAGGTCTTATTACCAGGGGATATCCCAGATAAGAAGCCACCTTTTTTGCCTCTTTTACAGAATAAACCTCCTTGCTTGGAGGTGTTTTTAAGCCGATTTTTTCCATCGCTTTCTTAAAGAGAATCCTGTCTTCTGCCTTTTTAATTGTTTCAAACCTCGCTCCAATTAGTTCCACTCCATATTTTTTCAAGATTCCTTTTTCAGTCAGTTCAATGGCTAAATTCAATCCTGTCTGCCCTCCCATTGTGGTTAAAAGGGCATCAGGCCTTTCCCTTTTAATAATTTTTTCTAAGATATCTGAGGTAAGAGGTTCAATGTAGACCCGATCAGCAATCTCTGGGTCGGTTTGAATAGTAGCCGGGTTTGAGTTAACCAGAATCGTTTTGTAGTTCTCTTCCCTCAATGCCTTACAGGCCTGGGAGCCGGAATAATCAAACTCGCAGGCCTGACCAATAACAATTGGTCCGGAGCCGATAATCATTATTTTCTTAATGTCTGTTCTCTTGGGCATAAATTAGTATTTCGTCAAAAAAGAAATTGGTGTCATGGGGTCCGGGATGGGCTTCGGGATGGTATTGGACAGTTTTGATTTTTAGTTTCTTACTTTCAAGGCCTTCAATTGTTTTGTCATTAAGGTTGATTTGGGTAATTTTTAGCCCTGTTTTTCTTATGCTACTTTCTAAGACGGCATAACCGTGGTTTTGGACTGATATAAAAACCCTCTTTGTTTTTAGGTCTTTTACTGGCTGGTTTATGCCCCGGTGGCCGAATCTTAATTTAAATGTTTTTCCTCCCAAGGCAAGAGCGATAATCTGATGGCCAAGGCAGATGCCGAAAAGGGGAAGTTTGCCAACTAGATCCCTTACCTGGGCGATTGTTTCTTTTAGCCGGCTTGGGTCCCCAGGACCATTGGAGACCAATACACCATCGGGCTTGAGGGAGAGAATTTTTTCAGCCGGGGTTTTGTAAGGGACCAAGACGACATCTATTTTTCTGGAAATTAGGTTTCTGACAATACTTTTTTTTACTCCGCAGTCAATTAAAACCATTTTCAGTTGTCCATTTTTTTCTATTTTCCTGATTTTTTTTGTCCCTACCCTTTCAACAAGGTCCAACTGGGAAATATCTTTTTGTTTTTTTATCTCTCTTTTTAGTTCTCTTAAATCAATTTCTCTTTTGGATGTCTGGAGAATCGCCTTCATTGTCCCTTTTTTTCTTATTTTTTTTGTCAGGGCTCGGGTGTCCACCCCAGAGATGCCGGGTATGCCAAACTTTTTCAAAAATGTATCAATGTCCATTCTGCTCCGCCAGTTGCTTGGGGTGTCGCAGAATTCTTTTACCACTACTCCCTCTGCCTTGATTCCATCTGATTCGTAATCCTCTTCATTTACTCCATAGTTTCCAATCAGAGGGTAGGTAAACATTAAAATTTGGCCACAGTAGGATGGGTCAGTTAGGGATTCAACATAGCCAGTCATTCCGGTGGTAAAGACAATCTCCCCCTTGACCTTTTTTTCCGCTCCCCAGCCCT
>CAZPZY010000037.1:0-5304 GCA_964591195.1 uncultured Candidatus Saccharibacteria bacterium | reverse complement strand
CAAAAGCCATAGTTAAGTTATCTAACTTCTTCAGTAATTTCTGCTGAGGTATCTTGTTGAGGTGGAGCATATCGCAGCCGAGCCCCAGAATAAGATTGCGCTTTAGAAAAGGGTTTGTGAGGCTCGGTCAGATTTTGGAAGCGCCTGGGAATAAATTTCTTCTTACTACTTACGGCGACTTCGTGCTCCCCGAGGCAAGATGCCTCAGCAGATTTGCTACCAAAGCGGTTAGCAACTACAAATCAGGTTAAAAATCAATCTGTTTCCTTAACTGCCTGATTATCTTCTTCATTAATTTTTCATTCTCAACCTCCTTTCCTGTCTCTATTTTAAGGGATGTGGCTTTATTTTCCAGGTTTTTGGGAAATCTGTCAAGATTGGTATTTAGCCCAATGCCCATTACAGAAAACAAAACCCTGTTTCCTGAAAGCCTGTTCTCTGTTATTATACCACAAATTTTTTTTCCTCCTACATAGACGTCATTGGGATATTTTATAAATGACTCAAGATTGAAGTCCTCTTTCAAAATTTTAGCCACTGAGAAGGCAGAAAGAATTGTTAAGGTTTCTGTACTTTCAATCTTCAAACTAGGCAGAACAATGGAAAAATAAAGTCCACCCCTTGGAGAATACCAGAAATTTCTCTTTCTGCCATAACCAGAGGTTTGCTCCTCTGCCAGGATGACTGTCCAAGGCAAGGGCTTTTTCAATTTCTTGGCAACCTTTTGGGTTGAATCTACCTTTTTAAATGTCTTAATAGTTAGTTTCATTTTATAATTGCCAAAACATCTCCCTTTTTTACTATGTCTCCTTCTTTGAAAAAAATTTTTTTGACACTTCCTGTTTTTTCAACAAGAATTTCGTTTTCCATCTTCATAGCCGAAAGAACTAAAAGCACATCTCCTCTTTTTACCTCTGCTCCCTCTTTTTGAAAAATCTTGATAATCTGACCGGAAATTGGAGCCAAAACCTTTTCTTGGCCGAAATCCCCTTTAAGGGATTCTACCCTTTCCTTTTTATCCTCTTCTTCTCCTTCTTTGAAAAAGAACTCCTTCCCATTGACCCTTATCAAAACGCCCCCTTCTTTTTCCAAAATCTCAACATCAAAATTTTTCCCGAAAAGTTCAAATCTCATCTTCTTGAAAAAAATTTGTCCTCTCAGCCATCTGCCAAGAAGAAATCCCTCTTGTCCTTGTTTCCTTTCTTTCAAATCTCCTAAAAAACTGATAAACAATTTTTGCCACCTCTTCTTCTGAGGGAACCCTCTCTGGGACAATTTCTTTCTTCTCCTGAAAAGCGGAGATATCTTTCAAGATACTGCTTTTTTCAATAAAGTCAGTAAAGTAGTTTCCTGTCAAGAATCTTTTATCTTCCAATAGGGCATTGAAAAAGGGGATTGTTGTCGGCACTCCCTTGATAGAGAACTCCCTCAACGCCCTCTTTAATCGGGAAATGGCTTCTCCTCTATTTTGACCAAAAGAGACCAGTTTTGCCAGAAGAGAGTCAAAATAGGGATAGATTTTTTGACCCTTATGCAAAAATGTGTGAAGGGAAATTCCTGAACCAGTTGGCGGAGAATACTCGGTAATCTGTCCACTTGAGGGCACAAACCCCTTAACTGGATCTTCAGCCAAAATCCTTGCTTCTATAGCATGACCTGAAATTCTTATCTCCTCCTGCCTAAACCTCAAGGGCTCTCCTTGGGCAATCCGTATCTGTTGTTCTACCAGGTCAATTCCTGTTCTGGCTTCTGTTATCGGGTGCTCTACCTGAAGCCGAGGATTGACCTCCATAAAATAAATATCTTTCTTGGGGCTGACCAAAAATTCAATGGTTCCTACTCCTTCGTACCTTAGCGCTCTGGCAAATCTCAGGGCATAATTAAAAATCTTCTCTCTTGTTTCTTTATCCAGAAAGATAGAAGGAGATTCCTCTAAAAGTTTCTGAAACCTTCTTTGAATTGAGCACTCCCGTTCTCCTAAATGGACAAAATTTCTGGTGTCAGAGACAATCTGGACCTCAATATGCTTTGCCGGAGAAAGATACTTTTCAAGAAAGAACTCAGTATTGGAAAACGCCATTGACATCTGCCTTCTAATCCCTAAGGCAGTGGTAAAAACCTCACCAATTGAAATCTGGCCATTTATCGCCCGAATCCCAATTCCTCCTCCTCCCTTCCTTGCCTTTAGAACAAATGGTGGTCTAATTTCCAAAACCCATTTTTTCAGGTCCTTCAGGGAATTGATTGATTTTTGGCTAAAGGGCAAAACCGGAATTTTTACTTTTTTGGCTATCTTCTTTGCCTCAATTTTATCTTCTAATCTCTTCAAAATTCCGTGGTTGGGTCCAATAAATTTTATGCCCTTTCTCCTACAGAGTTTGGCAAAAAGCCAGTTTTCAGCCAAGAATCCGTAACCAGGATGAATAGCATCTACCTGAGATTTTTTGGCTATCTCCAAAATTCTTTTTATGTCCAAATAGCCGGAGATTCCCTCTTTTTCCAAGTAATAAAACTCATCAGCCAAGGCAGTTTCAATAAAGTCGGATTCTTCTCCCTTCTGGGGGCAGAGGGCAACGGTTTTAATCCCCATTTTCTTACAGGTTCTAATTATTCTTAGGGCAATCTCGCCACGGTTGGCAATAAGGATTTTTTTAATCATAGGGATAGGCCTTTCCTGATAGTTTTGAGATTTCAAGCATTATTTTTCTAAAAAAACCATTAACATCCTCTTGAGAGTCAGAATAAAGAGGCTTGCCAATAATAATTTTTCTTTTCATCTCTTTTGTTTTTCTAATACCCAGAGGCAAGACAGGCAAGCTCGTCTTCTTGGCTACTTCTGCCACCCCATTTTTGCCTTTTAATAAAATTCTTTTTTTATTCACATCTCCCTCCGGATAAAAAACAATTATCTGGCCCCTCTTTGCCCGCCTTATTACCTCTTTCAAAATTTCCTTTCTTGATGTTCTACCCCGCTCAAAGACGATCGGCTGGGCAAAAAAATCTATAAAAATCCTCCATATCTGCTTCAGGTTTTTATCCCTTCTAGCAACAAAGCAGAGGCTTTCGGCTCTATTCTTAAAGACAAGGCCAATCAACCAACTATCCATAGTATCCAAATGATTTGAAGCAACAATAAAATTACCCTTTTGGGGAATATTTTCCTTCCCCTTAATTTCTTCAACCAAAAACCTCTCAAGAAGTGAAAAAACAAAAAGTTTATTTGCTGTGGTAAATATCCTTTTCACTTCAGTTCTTTAATTTTCTCCATTACCTTGTCTGTAATTTTTTGACTAATCGTTTTATATTCAGGGGACTGACAATCAAGCAGTTTTGCCCTTTCAATCTCTTCCCTAAAATAAAGAGGGGGTCCCACACTGATCTTAAGTATCCTTTTAATCCGAGGGAAGGCCTTGCCCGGCGGCATCAATTCAAATGTGCCGTCAATTGCCACAGGCAAGATAGGCACACCTGTTATCAGATGGAGCTTTGCCACCCCGGAATATGCCCGCTGAATCTGGCCAGTTCTCGTCCTTGTTCCCTCAGGATAGAGGATGACAATATCTCCCATTTTTAATGCTTTTACTGCCTCCTGAAACGCTCTGCTTCTTGATTGTCTGCTTTTCCTGTTTACTGGGATAACCCCAGCCAAAAAATAAATAAAATACAAAAGAAGTTTGGGCAAGCCGCTATACTGGTCTGTCTGTCCAAGCATATGAAACCTTCGGGGAACACAGAGATAGCCGGTACAGATCTGGTCTAGGTGGCTCTGGTGATTAGCAGCCAAAATAAAATTACCTTTGGGGACATTTTCCAAACCTCTTACCTCCTTTATCAAACACCAATCTATCAAGGGCTTGAGAACTATCCTGCAAAAACCAGAAACAAGGCGGTTCATATTAAAATCTAAATTGCAATTTCCTCAATTATCTGTTGGCAACTTTTAATCTCAGAGATTTCTGCTGCACATAAGCCAGCCATTAGGGGAATGTTCTCTACATCTTTTCCTGACAGCCCCCCAGCGATTCTTTCCGCTTTTATTTCTTCAGGAAAAGCCCCCATTCTCTCAATTTTCTTCATTCTCTCAGAAAATTGATTCCTAATTACCCTTATCGGATGCCCGGTAAATCTTAAGATTACCTCAATATCATCGTTTTTGGCTTTGATAATTTTTTCCTTATAGGCATCAGAAACAGGGCATTCTTTTGAAGCCAAAAATCTTGTTCCCATCTGGACCCCTTCTGCTCCCAGCAAAAAAGCGGCTTCCTTTGTCCTTTTGTCATAAATCCCACCAGCGGCAATAAGGGGAATTCTTTTCAAGGCCTGTTTTGTTTGGGGGATAAGACAAAAGGTGGTATTTTCTCCAATATGACCGCCCGACTCCAGTCCTTCTACCACTACAGCATCCGCGCCATTGTCCTCCATTTTTGCTGCCAATCGCGGCGAAGGAACAACAGGAATAATTTTAATCCCTGCCTTGTGTAAAAAAGGGAATAATGGAAGCGGATTTCCTCCACCAGTGAAGACAACTGGCACCTTCTTTTCTATTACCACCCTTACCAGTTGCTCAATTTTGGGATTTTGAATAAAAAGATTTACTCCAAAAGGAAAATTTGTTTTCTCTCGCGTTGCCTCTATCTCTTTTTCAAGCCAATCAGCAGGCATTAATCCCGAGCCAATAACCCCCAGCCCCCCAGCATTTGAAACCGCTGAGGTTAAAGACGAATTAGAGATTCCAGCCATTCCTCCCTGGATAATCGGATATTTAATTCCTAAAAGTTGACAAATCCTATTTTCTTTGAACATTTTTCTTCACTTCAAATTTTTTATACAGGTCCTGAATTAATTTTTCCTGAAGAGATGGATCTAAAACCTGGCGCCGAATCCGCGCCTTTTCCCTTCTGATATACTTTCTGACACTCGGGGGAAGTCTTTTTTTCATATCTTAAAAAAAACCAATCTATATGGCAGCCTCCTAAATAGCAAAAGGCAGAAACAAAAGGCAAACTTTTAGCAAATTGCCTTGTCATTGCTCCTGACAATCAAAAATAATATTATCATAAAAATCTCAGATTTTCAATCTCAGGACCTTCCTTGATCTTCAAGAATATGTTAAAAAAAAGAGGATGGAACTAAAGAATCTAATTAAAAAATTTGTTCCCTCTCCCTTGCTCAATTTTTACCATCTCTCCCTTTCTTTCCTGGGAGCGGTCTTTTATGGATTGCCCTCGCGAAAATTAAAGGTTATCGGTGTGACAGGGACAAATGGAAAAACAACAACAACTGAAATGATAACAAAAATCCTTG
>CAZPZY010000036.1:0-5638 GCA_964591195.1 uncultured Candidatus Saccharibacteria bacterium | reverse complement strand
TAAAAATAAGGTAAAAAGCACTTAAACAAAATCAGCCCCTTGAAAGGGGCTATTTATTTTTAGGTGTAGTTGCTAACCACCTTGATAACAGATAGGCCTTGTTTGCAATATTCAATCGCTCGGAAGGATAATTTTTAGGAACCGCTCGCTCGCCCAGCGTGCTCGCTCGCTTATGTCCTCGCCTCGCTCTCTCGCTCGCTACACTCGCTCGAACCATGCCCGCTCGGCTCCGGAAGTTCCTAAAAATTACCTTCCTCGCTCTTAACATTTTAGTTGTAAGTGGTCAGATATTACAAGTAGGAAAAGGTCGAATTATTTTTAGCCAATAGTCGTTTACAAAACTATGGCAAAAGGAAAAGAAATACGGCTCAAGAGATTATTTAATAAGGAGTCAAAGAATTTAATTGTGGTACCTATGGACCACGGGGTAAGTTTGGGGCCGATTGATGGTTTGGTTGATATGTCTAAGATTATTGGCAAGGTAGCCAAGGGAGGAGCAGATGCGGTTTTGCTCCACAAGGGAATTGTCAAGAACTGCTTTTCAGGAGAAACAGGACTGATTGTCCATATCTCGGCAAGCACAAAGGCAGACCCTGATCCGAACTACAAGGCCTTGGTTTCTTCTGTTGAGGAGGCGATTCGTTTGGGAGCCGATGGTGTCTCTGTTCATATTAACATTGGAGCAAAAAATGGACCTGAAATGACAAGGCAGTTGGGATATGTGGCTGATGCCTGCGACAGGTGGGGTATGCCATTATTGGCAATGATGTATCCTAGGGGCGACAAGATTGATAACGAGCATAATCCTGAATGGATAAAATTGGCTGTTAGGGTTGGAGCAGAATTGGGGGCAGATATTATTAAGACCAATTATACAGGCGATATTGATTCCTTTAGAGGGGTGGTTTCTGGATGTCCAGTGCCTATAGTTATTGCCGGAGGACCCAAAATGGGTTCAGATAGAGAGGTTCTTGAGATGGTCTCAAGCGCAATGAGAGCAGGCGCCAGGGGTGTCTCTATTGGCAGGAATGTCTTTCAACACAAAAACCCAGAAAAGATGGTCAGGGCGCTGTCAGCGATAGTTCACCAGGGAGAATCAGTTGATAAGGCAATTGAACTATTATGACAAAGCCGCTCTGGATAAAATTAGATGGCAGTTGGGAAGAGATAAAACCCCTGCTGACCAGTTCAATTGAATCAGGGATAGGGAATTTTGTTTTGAATGGGGAAAATGTGAAAAAGGCAAAACAGTTAGCCAGGGGCATAAAGGTAGCCAGTTTTGACTCGGGTAGCGATATTGAAATTTTGAGAATAAGAAAGGAAGAAGATCTCAAGAATCTAAAAGAAAATAGTTTGGCTTTTGTTGAAATTGACTCTAAAGAGAAGGAAGACCTGGCACTATCTGCCTCAAAAAGAGTGGCCTATGTTTTGGTCTCTGCCAGGGATTGGAAGATTATCCCCTTAGAAAATCTGATTGCCAAAAACAAGGGAGCAAAACTTTTAGCCCTTATTGAAAAGCCGGAGGAAATAGAACTGGGTTTGGGAATTTTAGAAAAAGGAATAGATGGTGTGGTTCTTTTGGTAAAAGAGGTCGGAGATATAAAGAAAGCCAAGGAGGTTTTGGGCCGTTTTTCTGTCTCAACAGTTGATATCAGATTGGGCAAGATTACAAGAATTCAATCCTTAGGCCTGGGAGACAGGGTCTGTATTGACACCATTGCCATTTTAAGAGAAGGAGAGGGAATGCTTGTGGGCTCTCAATCAAACGGTTTTTTTCTGGTTCATGGGGAGACGCTGAAAAATCCTTATGTAGAACCGAGACCGTTTAGGGTAAATGCTGGGGCGGTTCATAGTTATATAATGACAGAGGAGAACAAGACAAAATACCTTTCAGAGGTAAAAGCCGGGGACAGGATTTTGATTTCAGATGAAAAGGGAGCAACAAGGACAGAGTATGTAGGGAGGGTAAAAATTGAAAGAAGGCCTATGCTTCTGATTGAGGCAATAACCCCAGGCGGGCTGATTAGCATTATTTTGCAAAATGCTGAAACAGTTAATCTTGTTTCAAAAGAAAAAAAGCCTGTTTCTGTCTCAAGGTTAAAGAAGGGAGATGAGGTGTTGGTTCATCTGGAAGAGGGAGGAAGGCATTTCGGAACAAAGGTTAAAGAGTCATTAATAGAGAGGTAATGTTTGTCTTGACAAAGGTAGAGCCAGATAGTAGGATTTTAAGAAAGATATGAAGCATATTACCAGCATTGACGCTTTGGGGAGGGAGGAGGTTGATAAAATCGTCAAGGGAGCAAGAGAAATGATTCCCTATGCCAAACAGCGGTCTACCCCTGACCAAGCAAAGATTGAAAAGAAACCCAAGGTTTGCCTTTTGTTTTTAGAACCCAGCACCCGAACATTGGGCTCTTACGAAGAAGCGGCAAGATTGTTGGGCTGGCCAACGAGAATTATCAGTGGTCCGGAATCCACTTCCTTGGCAAAAAAGGAAAGTTTTGCTAATACAGCCAGGATGCTGGCAATTCAGGGAGCCCAAATAATCGTTATCAGGTCAAGAGAGGAGGGGGTAAGCACCTTTATAGCCGAGGTCTTGGAAAGAGCGGGCTTCTCTCAGATTTCAATCCAGAATGCTGGAGACGGAGCCCATGAACATCCCTCTCAGACGCTTTTAGACCGTCTTACTATTTTAGAAACCCTGGGCCGACTAAAAAATTTTACCTTCGGATTTTTAGGAGACCTAAAATATAGCAGGACTGTCCATTCTCTTTTGAAGACATTTACTCCCGAGGATAATGTTCGCTTTAGATTGGTTTCCTGTCCGGAAACAAGATTGCCTGATGAGTATAAAAGAGGGCTTGATGTCTTTGAAAGCCAGTCAGTTGAGGACCTTAAGGATTGTGATATTGTTTATGTTACCCGGATTCAAGAGGAAAGATATAGCGACCCCGTAGAACTTAAAAGGGTGAAGGGCCGCTATCGGATTACCTTGGATGTTTTGGAAAGATGGAAGAAAGATGTAAAGATAATGCATCCTCTGCCTTATGTTGATGAAATCTCTCCTGAAATCCGCTTTGACCCGCGGTTGATTCTTGATAAGCAGTCCTGGTATGGTATTCCTACCAGGATGTATCTTTTGTTATGGAGCCAGAGAAATCGCTTTGAAAAGACCGTTCTTTCTGGTTTTCCTGAGGTTGAGAAAAAGATTATTAAGGAGGTTAATATCAATGAGTATTTAGCCAGTAGGAAAAAGGGAGAGAGATATTTTCGTCCCCTTAGAAACGGGACTGTTTTAGACCATCTTGAGAGCGGAACAGCAGAGAAGATAGAAAGATACCTTAAAACAGAGCGGGTTTTTAGAGAAGACAGTGTTATTCATTCTATTGAAAATGTTCCCTCTCAAAAACTTAAAAGAAAGGATGTTTTAATTCTGGAAAATGTTTTTCTTCCAGACAGAACACTGGCTCTTATTAGTTTTATTGCTCCCCAGACAACATTTAATATCGTAAGAGACAACAGGATAAGAAAGATGAAGGTGGAGCCTCCCAAGGAGGTTTATAGTCAGACCTCTTTCCTCCGTTGCCCAAATAGTCATTGCGTTGTTAATCATGACCCGGAGGCAAGGCCAAGATTTAAGATATTGAAAAAAGAAGGAAAAGAGATTGTAAGATGTAATTATTGCGAAAGGGAGTTTAGCAGGGAAGAGGTTTTGAGGACTATTTAGCCGATTTAGAGGAAGATATGCATTTTTGAAAGGGCCAAAAGAAACAAAACATTATGCTTCCTGAATTAATTTGTTAACAGTTTGTTTAACAAATTAAGGGGAAACATAAATAGTTTATGATTATTGGAGTGCCAAAAGAGATTAAAAACAACGAGAACAGGGTAGGAATTACCCCGGCCGGTGTCTCCGCCTTTGTTCAAGCGGGACATAGGGTATTGGTTGAAAAGTCAGCCGGCTTGGGCAGCGGAATTGAAGACAGGGAATACGCTGCTTCAGGGGCTGTTATTGTTGATAAAGCCAAGGAGGTGTTTGAGAAGGCGGAAATGATTATCAAGGTCAAAGAGCCCCTTCCTGAAGAATACGACCTATTGAAGCCGGGCAAAATTCTTTTCACATATTTCCATTTTGCTTCTTCTCTTCAACTGACCAAGGCAATGATGGCAAGAAAGGTTGTCTGTATTGCCTATGAGACGGTGGAGGAAGAAGGAGGATTTCTTCCTCTTCTTGCGCCAATGAGCGAGGTGGCTGGGAAAATGGCTGCCCATATTGCTGCCTACTATCTTGCCCTGCCTTGTGGCGGACGAGGAGTTTTAATGGGAGGAGTTCCTGGGATCAGACCTGCCAAGGTGGTAATATTAGGCGGAGGAATAGTAGGAACCAATGCTGCCAAGGTAGCCGCTGGGATGGGGGCAAAGGTTGTCCTCTTTGAGATTAGTTCTAAGAGGTTAAGATATCTCGCTGATGTTTTGCCTCCTAATGTGACTCTTTTAATGTCCAATCCCCAAAGCATTGAGAGAGAGATAAAAAACGCAGACGCTGTGATTGGAGCGGTGCTGGTACCCGGAGCCAAGGCGCCTAAATTGGTGACAGAAGAAATGATAAAAAAGATGATGCCGAATTCAGTGGTAGTGGATGTAGCCATAGACCAGGGCGGCTGTATAGCCACCAGCCATCCCACCACCCACAGCGATCCGGTCTTTAAGGTCCATGGCGTGCTTCACTACTGTGTAGCCAATATGCCCGGTGCCTTTGCCCGAAGTTCTACTTTTGCTCTTACCAATGCCACTCTTCCCTATGCCTTAAAACTTGCCAATAAGGGATACAAAAAAGCGGCTAAGGAAGACCCTGCCTTGGCTAAAGGGCTGAATATTGTTGAGGGGAAAATTGTCTATAAGCCAGTGGCTGAGGCATTTAATTTAGATTACCATCTCTTGGATGAGGTTCTCCAATGAAGACAAGGATTTTTCTGACCGGCTTTAGAGGAGCAGGAAAGAGCACCCTGGCACGCCTTTTGGCTGAAAGGTTGAATTTTGAACTACTGGAAACAGACAAAATAGTAGTCAGACAGGCAGGATGCCCGATTGAAAAAATTGTTAAAGAAGGGGGATGGCGTTTATTTCGCTTGTTGGAAAGTCAGGTATTAGAAAACCTGTTAAAAAAGAATAAAATTGTTGTTGATTGTGGAGGAGGACTTTTCGTTAACGATGTAGAACTAAAGGACGGGCTAACCTTTGGAGAGTATAACTACAATCTGGTAAAAGACCTTCCCGGCCGGTTTATTATATTTCTTAAGGTTTCTGAATCTGTTTTGAAAAAAAGATTGGAGCAGGACCCGGCCTACAATAAAAAATGGCGGCCGTCTTTAGGCAAGCCAGACATCAGGGTCTATTATCAGAGAATGCCTCTCTACGAGAAGAGGTCTGATTTTATTCTGGACAATTCAGACCAGAGCCCTCTTCAGTCCCTGGGGGAAATAATGAAGGCTCTTTGTGGCAAAACCTAACAAAAGGCAAGCGAAATGTTAGATGTCAAATGTTAAATCCATATCTCAAATGTCAAATCTAAATACAGTAGAAAGAAAAATCCGAAATTCGAAATCCGAAACAAATAAAATAGAAATTCATAGAAATT
>CAZPZY010000035.1:0-5730 GCA_964591195.1 uncultured Candidatus Saccharibacteria bacterium | reverse complement strand
GGAAGGGTCTTTTTTCTGGACGGGATTTTACAATTAAGCCAAAGGGATGAGTTTATCTATTCTGAAATGATGGCTCATCCCGTTTTGTTTTCCCACCTCAAGCCGGAAAGAATTTTAATAATTGGCGGAGGAGATGGAGGAGTGTTAAGAGAGGTCTTAAAGCATCCGGTCAAAAGGGTTGATTTAGTGGAGATTGACAAAGAGATTATTGAAATCTCAAAAAGATATCTAAAATTCTGCTGTCAAAAGGCATTTTCTGAAAAGAGGGTTAAAATCTATAATTTGGCCGGCTATGATTTTGTTAAAAAATCTGAAAAGGGTTTTTATGATATTGTTATTGTTGACTGCACAAATTTTTCCGAAAAACTCTCCCTGCCCCTTTTTCAAACAAAATTCTACAAAAATTGCTTCTCGGTTCTAAAAAAAGATGGGATTTTGCTCACCCTGGGGGCGTCTTTTTTAGATTTGGGCTTTATTAAAAAAATTTCCGGAAGAATTAAAAAGGTGTTTCCCTACCAATTCCTAGTCAGATTCTGCATGCCGTCGTATCATTGTGGAGAATATTGCTTTATTGCTGGCTCAAAAATAAACCCAAGGAAGATTGATTTTAAGGAAATTGGAAAGAAATTTAAAAAACTGGAAAGAAGGCATAAATTTAGGTATTACTCTCCCGAGATTCACAAGGCAAGTTTGGTTCTGCCGAAGGTTTGGAAAATTTAAATCTTCTTGATTTCTGGAGGCAAGTTTGCTATTCTGATTTATATGCTCTCCAGAATTTTCTCTAAGGTTTCTCAGGATATTGCTGTTGATTTGGGAACAGCCAATTCTCGGGTTTATGTCCGGGGCAGGGGAATTATTACCCAGGAGCCGTCGGTGGTGGCGGTTAACAAAAAGACAGGCCATATATTAGCCATTGGAAATGAAGCGAAGAAGATGATAGGCAGAACCCCGGGGCATATTGTTGCCACCCGACCCTTAAGAGCCGGGGTTGTTTCTGATTTTGAAGCCACTGAACAGATGTTAAGGTATTTTATTGCCAAGGCAAGGAAGAGCAATTTTTTTCTCAATCCCAGACCAAGGATTATTATAGATATTCCTTGTTGGATAACCGAGGTTGAAAAAAAAGCGGTGATTGATGCCGCCAAGTCAGCCGGGGCAGGTCAGGTTTTTTTGATTGAAGAGCCAATGGCGGCTGCTATCGGCGCCCGCCTGCCAGTTCAAGATGCCGGAGGAAATTTTATTGTTGATATTGGAGGAGGAACCACGGACATTGCGGTTATTTCTTTGGGAGGGATTGTTTTGGAAAGAGGTATAAAGGTTGCTGGTGATAAACTTAATCAGGATATAGTTCAATTTGCTCAAGATGAATATAAATTGCTGATTGGCGAGAGAACTGCCGAGGAGATTAAAATCGGAATTGGTTCTGCCTTTCCCCAGAGGGAAAATAGACGGAAGAAAGACAATAATCAAAAGCAGATGCCAATGAGGGGGAGAAATTTGGTAACGGGACTGCCTGAAGAAATTTTGGTTTCAGAAGAAGAAATAAGAAGAGCAATGGAAAGGTCAGTAAGACAGATTATCTCCGAGATAAAAACCACTATTGAAGCAACGCCTCCCGAACTTTTGGCTGATATAATGCACTCCGGTATTTACCTGGCTGGCGGGGGTGCTCTTTTGCGGGGACTGGGTACCCTTATTCAAAAGGAAACAAAGATTCCAACAAAAATTATTGAAGACCCGATGACAGCAGTGGTCAGAGGAGCGGGAATGGTTTTGGAAAATTTAGACAAACTAAACGATGTTTTGGTTGAAACAGAAGAATTGGAACCACTTCATTAAAAAATGAAGAAATACCGAAGGCAAACGATGCTAGGTGTAAATTGTCAAATCCAAGTGCAAAGCGCAAAAGTTAAAAATGCAAAATGCAAATCTCAAAATGACAATTCAAAATGCAAAATTATTTTTAAACTCAAAGCGTAAAGCGCAAAGTGCAAAGCTAAAGCGTAAAGCTCAAAGCTAAAAAGAAGAAGGTTTCGCTTTTCGCTTTAAGTTGTAGCTTTGCCTTTTGCGCTTTGAGTTTTGCGCTTGAATGTTGATTTTGAATTTTGAGATGTAATTTTGAGATTTGAGATTTGAATTTTGAATTTTATTTATTAAGATATGATTTCTAAAGAACAGACAAAACACATTGCCAAACTTGCCCGGATTGAACTTAATAAGAAGGAGATAGAAAAATATCAAGGAGAACTTTCCAAAATTTTGGACTATATTGAGAAGTTAAAAGAGGTAAACGTTGAGGGAATTCAACCGATGAGTCATCCTGTTGAGATTAAAAATGTAATGAGAGAGGACAAAAGAAAGCAGGAAGAGGAAGGCAAGGTGGGAGAAAAATTGTTAGAGATGATGCCGGATAAAAAAAATCGCTATTTGAAGACAAAGGGAATACTTTGAAAATGGATATCAAAAACATAAGCATTTCAAAAATTCATCAGGGACTGAAAAAGAGGGAGTTTTCGGTTTTGGAGTTGACAAAAGAATTTTTAGAGAAAATCAAAAGAGAAGACAAGGACATCGGCGCTTTTTTGGAGATTATCGAGAGAGAGGCATTGGAGCAGGCAAGAAAGATTGACCAGACGATTTCAAAGGAAAAGGATTTTCCGGTTTTAACAGGGATACCCTGTGCGATAAAGGATATCATTTTGGTTAAGGGCGTTAGATGCACTGCCGGCTCAAAATTTTTGGAAAACTACATTGCTCCTTACGACGCTACGGTAATAAAAAAACTAAAAGAACAAAATGTGGTGATTTTGGGCAAGACCAACCTTGATGAGTTTGCAATGGGTAGTTCTACCGAGAACTCTGCCTTTTTTCCGACAAGAAATCCCCACAATTTGGAGAGGGTGCCGGGCGGCTCTTCAGGCGGTTCAGCGGCTGCTGTTGCTTCTAATTTTTGCGCTTTTGCCTTGGGTTCTGACACGGGAGGTTCTATTCGTCAGCCGGCTTCATTTTGCGGGGTGGTGGGGCTGAAGCCCACCTACGGTGCGGTCTCCAGATTTGGATTAATTGCCTTTGCTTCTTCTTTAGACCAGATTGGACCAATGGCAAGAACGCCAGAGGATGCAGAGATTGTTTTTGAGGTAATCAAAGGCAGAGATGAAAAAGACAGCACATCATTATATTTGGATTATTTGAGAGATTCAAAATTTAAGATTCAAGACATAAAAATTGGGGTGCCGAAGGAATACTTCATTAAAGGAATAGACCCGCAGGTTGAGAAGATAATCAAGGAAGCAATTAAAAAATATGAGGAAAGGGGAGTAAAGATTGAAGAGATTAGTTTGCCCCATACTGAATATGCCCTGCCCTGTTATTATATTATTTCCTCTTCAGAAGCCAGCGCCAACCTTGCCAGATATGACGGAGTTCGCTACGGAACCTCTTTTTGCCCGGGTTCAGAAGCCAACTCTTCTTTAGAGGTTTATCTTGTTAATCGTGCTCGCGGTTTTGGGGAAGAGGTGAAGCGCCGAATTATGCTGGGAACCTACTCCCTGTCAGCAGGATATTATGATGCCTATTATTTAAGAGCCCAAAAGGTAAGACGATTGGTAAAAAAGGATTTTGAACAGGCATTTAGAAAGGTAGATTTTATCTTTACGCCAGTAGCGCCTACCCCGGCATTTAAACTCGGTGAAAAAACCAACGACCCGCTTTCTATGTATTTGTCCGATATTTTTACAATCCCTGTCAGTTTGGCTGGTCTGCCTGCCGCTTCAATTCCTGTAGGCAAAACAGCAGAGGGATTGCCTGTAGGAATGCAGATTATTGGCAAACCGTTTCAAGAAAAGGCAATTTTAGAAATAGCAAAATTATATGGAGATAGTGGAGACAATAGTGAAAATTGCTGACTTTATTGTCTTCCCCGAGTTTAGTGGCTGGTTGGCAGTTCTAAAGTTTTTTATTTTGGGGGTTTCTATTTTTACAATTTTCTTTATAATCTGGGTAATGGCTATCAGGACTGATTTTTTGAAGTGGTGGCTTATCTGGGATATAAAAGAATTTTTCACCTATCGTCCCTATGGCTTGCCGAAACTAACCAAGAAGTGGGCTAAAATTAAAGAAAAACTAAAAAATGATTTAGAATCAGAGCGGAAGTCAGCCATTATTGAGGCAGACGCCCTTTTGGACAAATCATTAAAAGACCTTCAAATTGGAGGGGCCACCTTGGAGGAGTCATTGAGAAAAAGAATAGGACCTTATACCATCTCCAATATAGAGGAGGTAAAAAGAGCCCATCAAATTAGGAATAAAATCGTTCACCAGCCGGATTTTTCTCTTACCTTAAAGGAAGCAGAAGAGGTATTAGATATCTATGAAAAGGCGCTTAAAGACCTGGGAATGCTCTAAATGGGTTGATTTTTGTTTTTAGATAGGATAAAATGGTTGCGCGGGGTGGAGAAGTAGTATCTTGCGAGGCCCATAACCTCGAGACGTGGGTGCAATTCCCACCCCCGCAACAAATTTTGTTTACAAAATTTGAGTTGTTAGATTGCAGTTGTTAGTTGTTAGATATGTACAATTTTGAAAAATTAAGAGCATGGCAAGAGGCAATTAAATTAGCGGAGATGGTTTATCGATTGACTAAAAAATTTCCTAAAGAAGAGAAATTTGCTTTGATTGACCAATTAAAAAGAGCAGTTACTTCGATTTCATTAAATATTGCTGAGGGAAGTGGAAGCAGAAGCAAAAAAGTTTTTGTGGCTCATCTAGAAATTGCTATTAAATCCCTTTATGAAACTATAAGCATCTTGAAATTAGGAGAAAAATTATTTAAAGTAAATTCTACTAAAGAATTAGATCAGTGTGGCCAAGTGAACAAATTATTACAAGGTCTTTTAAAAAGTATAAAGTCTAACGTCTAACAACAAATAACGAATAACTATTTCGGCGTAGCCGAAATTCGCCGGCGTAGCTCAATGGTTAGAGCAGAGTCTTCATAAGGCTAAGGTTACAGGTTCGAGTCCTGTCGTCGGCACCAGGGACCCATAGTGTAGCCCGGTCAACACGCTTCCCTGTCACGGAAGAAATCAGGGGTTCAAATCCCCTTGGGTCCGCTGAAAAAATGAAAAACAGAGAGAAAATCGCCAAAATTCTCCTTAAAACTGGGGCTGTTAAAATTTTTGATAACAAGCCCTTTAAATTTAGTTCAGGGATTCTTTCTCCCATTTACATTGATACTCGGATTTTAATCTCCCTGCCGAGAGAAAGAGAAATAATTATAAGGGAGTTTATCAACCTGATTAAAGAGAAAAACATTAAGTTTGACATTATCTCAGGCACAGCCACTGCTGCTATTCCCTGGGCTGCTTTTCTGGCTCAAAAACTTAAGGTACCAATGGTCTATGTGAGGCCTACACCCAAAAACTATGGGCAGAAAAAACAGGTGGAGGGGGTAATTAAAAAAGGAAGCCGAATTTTTCTGCTGGAAGATATGATTTCCACTGCCCAGAGTGCTATGAATGAAAAAAAGGCGCTTGAAAGAGAAGGACAGGCAAAAATTAGATACGGAGCGGCTATTTATACCCACAATCTTCACTCAGCAGGCAAGATATTAAAGGAAGAAAGGGTCAGGTTTTATTTTTTAACCGATTTTGAAGAGGTCATAAGGGTGGCTGAAAAAAATGGCCAGATTACTCAGCAAGAAAAAAAAGAAATTCTTTCTTGGAACAAAGA
>CAZPZY010000034.1:0-5894 GCA_964591195.1 uncultured Candidatus Saccharibacteria bacterium | reverse complement strand
TAAAAAATGGCTTGAGAATTATACTTGTGCCTCAAAAGAGCAGTCAGACAGTGACGGTTTTGGTTTTGGTAGGCACTGGTTCAAAGTATGAGAAAAAAGACATTTCAGGAATTTCCCATTTTTTAGAGCATATGTTTTTCAAGGGAACAAAGAAAAGACCTTCTCCTCTTGATGTTGCCCAAACATTGGATGAGGTGGGAGGAATGTATAACGCCTTTACCTCCCAAGAATATACCGGTTATTTCGCCAAGGTGGCTTCTGGTCACTTTAATTTGGCTTTGGACTGGGTTTCTGATATTCTTCTGAACTCCACCCTGCCTGAAAAAGAAATTGAAAAGGAAAAGGGAGTAATTATTGAGGAGATAAATATGAATTATGACAATCCAATGAGTCACATTCAGACCCTTTGGCTCCGGTTGTTGTACGGCGACCAGCCAGCCGGCTGGGATATAGCCGGGACTAAGGAGGTTGTTTCTAAAATGACAAGAGAAAGATTGTTGAATTATAGAAAGAGGCAGTATGTTGCTGAAAGGACTGTTGTTGCCGTTGCCGGAAATTTTAGGGAGGAAGCGGCAGAAAGGGCATTGAAGAGATATTTTTCAAGAACTAAAACAGGCAGGCCTATGAAAAAGCCAAAGGTTATAGAGAAACAAAATTCTCCCAATGTCTTGGTTCATTTTCGGCAAACCGACCAGAGCCATCTATGCCTGGGGGTCAGGGCTTTTAATCTTTTTCATCCAAAAAGATACGCTCAAGAGGTATTAGCAGTGATTTTGGGAGGGATGATGAGTTCAAGATTGTTTCAGAAGATAAGGACAGAATTGGGAATTGCTTATTATATTAATACCGTTTCAGAAGTTGATCCAGATACCGGTACTCTCTTTACTCAGGCAGGCCTGGACAATAAGAATTTAGAAAAGGGAATTTTAGCCATTTTGGACGAGTATAAGAGAATCTCTCAAGAAAAGGTTCCCCCAAGAGAATTGAAAAGAGCCAAGGAGTACATAAAGGGCAAGACATCCCTTTCACTGGAGTCCTCTGATGCCAGGGCATCTTTTTACGCCAGTCAGGAACTACTGGAGAATAGAATCTTAACGCCTGAACAAATCTTCAAAAAAATTGATAGGATAAGCCAAGAAGACATATTGGAGTTGGCTTCTGAAATCTTCAGACCTGAAAAACTGAATTTAGCCCTTATCGGGCCCTTTAAGGAGAAGGAAAGATTTCAAAAACTATTGAAGAGATTATGAACAACCAAAAGGTATTAGATGTTAGCTGGGGCACGATATCTAAATTTGTTCTGATCTTCTTGTTTTTCTATCTTCTCTATTTGACAAAAGAGATCTTGGTCTGGATTGTTTTTGCTCTGATAATTTCAATTTTGTTCGACCCGGCAATTGATTTTCTCCACCTAAAAAGGATCCCCCGGCCCATTGCTGCTATTTTTATTTATTTTGCAATTTTTGGTTTTATTGGACTCCTTGTTTATTTGATAACGCCCTTGCTCTCTCAAGAAATACAGCAGTTTTTGACTACCTTTCCGAAGTATTTTGACAAGTTCTCTCCTCCCTTAAGGGCCTTGGGCATTACCACCTTTGAGAGTTTTGAGGCATTTACCAAGGGATTACAGAATTGGCTGGTTGGGGCCTCCTCAAACATTTTTTCAGCCATTGTTTCTATTTTTGGAGGAATCTCCTCGGCTTTCTCCATTTTAACAATAGCAATTCTTTTTTCCTTTGAAGAAAATGCCGTAGAGAAGACCCTAAAACTCCTCTTTCCTGTCCGCCACAGGGAATATGCCATTTCTATCTGGAGAAAGTCCGAGGCAAAGATATCTGGCTGGTTTGGAACAAGGGTAATATCCTGTATCTTTGTAGGGATTCTTTCCTATATTTCCTTTCTTTTTTTGGGAATAAGGTATCCTTTTATTATTGCATCATTGGTAGGGATTTTGGAGTTTATTCCTATTATTGGACCTATTTTTGCCGGCGCCTTGGTTTTTCTTGTTGCCCTTCCTGACCTTTTGTCTAAAGCTCTCTTTGGTCTAGCCGCTTTTATTCTTATTCAGGTAATTGAGGGGAATCTTTTGACTCCGATTTTGGCTAAAAAATTTGTGGGACTTCCTCCTGTTTTAGTTTTTATCTCTCTGCTTATTGGCGGTGAACTTTGGGGGGTCTTGGGAGCAATTCTGGCTATTCCCTTGGCTGGGGTTCTGTTTGAATTCTTTAAGGAATTCCTGGCACGAAAAAGAGAACAGGAGACAGAAGAGGCAGAGGTATAGATTGGTTATTTAGGCTATAATTAAGCAAATTAAACAACGAGACCCGGACTCGTTGACATTACTCGTTGACATTTTATCATATAGAGGGAAAATGCAGATTTCAAAACTCTACATTGTCTCAACCCCTATTGGAAATTTAAAGGACATTACCATTAGGGCATTGGATGTTTTGAATGAGGTGGATTTGATTTTGTGCGAGGATACAAGGACGACAAAGAAATTGCTGGCCCATTACCAGATTAAAAAACCGCTTTTAAGTTATCATCACCACTCAAGCCAAAAGAGAATAGATGAAATTTTGACGCTTTTGAGGAAAGGAAAGAACCTGGCTTTGGTTTCTGATGCCGGGACGCCCGGCATATCTGACCCTGGCAACCTACTGATTCAAAAGGTGATTGAACGATTGGAGGACAAGGTGAAGATTGTGCCTGTTCCGGGACCTTCAGCGGTTATCTGCGCTGCTTCTGTTTCGGGATTTCCGATGGATAGATTTCTGTTTATGGGCTTCCCTCCGGCAAAGAAAAAGAGAAGGGATTTTTTTAGAGAGGTTTCTCAAGCAGGGTATCCGGTAATTTTCTATGAATCTCCCCACCGGATTTTAAGGACATTGAAAGAATTAAAAAATTTTCTGGGTAATTCAGCCTCAAGGTATCAATTGGTTGTTTGCCGCGAACTAACAAAGAAATTTGAGACAGTTTATCGGGGAGGGATTGATGAGGTGGTAAAAAAAATTGAAAATGATAAAATAAAAGGAGAATTTGTGGTAATATGCAGAAAGAATTCTTCCAGGAAATGATTGGCAAATGTAGGGAATTTTTTATCTTTTTTTTAAAGCATCCCCGAACCAAAATTTTAGGCATTTTTTTACTAGCAGTTGGGTTTGTTGCCGAGAATCTTCTGAGGCGATGGAGTCATCTTTTGGCTGAAGGGCTTCTTTTGATTTTTGGGAGAAACCCCTCAGGAGCCGGAGCAATCGCAGACAAGATATTTAATTCCAGTTCTCCGCTTTTGTTTGTTTACATTCCCTTGACAGTAGTTATTTTTTTGGTTGTTAGGGATGGACTTCAGAAGATGGATTGGGTAACGGCTCCATTTTGCATTGGCGTTTTGCTTAAAGCCGCAACCTACGCCGTTGTTTGTTTAAGTTACAAAAGTGGTGAGTTTTGGGAGTTAACCAATTATGGCTTGCCTGCTTTTGTTGTTGGGTTTTTTGCTTTTGTTTTCCTTGCTGCTGCCGGGTTCGGAATAGAGAGATGGTTTAGGGATGTATCAAAGTGAAATTGGAACCCAAAATCAATGACCAAGACAAAAAGGTTCTATCTTTCAACAGCCCTTCCTTATGTAAACGCCCAGCCTCATATTGGATTTGCCTTGGAGGCAATTCAGGCGGATGTGGTTGCCCGCTACCATCGTTTTTTAGGAGAGGATGTTTTCTTTTTGACAGGCACAGACGAAAATTCTCTGAAAAATGTCAAGGCGGCTGAGAAAACTGGCATATCAGTAAAGGAACTGGTAGATAGAAACGCGGCAGAGTTTTATAAACTCAAACAGGCCTTGAATCTGAGTTTTGACGACTTTATCCGCACCAGCGAAAAAAGGCACCGCCTCGGTGTTGAAAAATTATGGACTGCCTGCCAAAAGGACATTTACAAGAAAAAATACAAGGGGCTCTACTGTGTGGGATGTGAGGAATTTTACAAGGAATCAGAATTAGACAACGGTCTTTGCCCAGAACACAAAATAAGGCCGGAGGTGGTAGAAGAGGAGAATTTTTTCTTCCGACTCTCAAAGTATCAGGAGAAGTTAAAAGAGATTATTGAAAAGAACAGGATAGAGATTATTCCCCCGGAAAGAAAGAGGGAGATATTGAGTGTTATAAAGCAAGGATTGGAGGATATCTGCATTTCCCGTTCAGTTAAGAGAGCCCACGGCTGGGGAATTAGAACGCCTGGGGATAATAGCCAAATTGTCTGGGTGTGGTTTGACGCCTTGGCAAACTACATTACCGCTTTGGGATACGCTGATGAAGGACCGAGATTCCAAAAGTTTTGGCAGGAAAATGAAAACAAACTCCATATTATTGGAAAGGGTATATCAAGATTTCATTGTCTCTATTGGCCGGCAATCCTTCTTTCAGCAGGTTTATCCCTGCCAAAGACAATTTTTATTCACGGCTACATTACAGTTGGAAAAGAAAAGATGTCAAAGAGTTTGGGCAATGTTGTCAGCCCCTTTGACCTGGTTGAAAAATATGGTTCGGATCCAGTAAGATACTTTTTCTTAAGAGAAATTCCTCCAACTGAAGATGGTGATTTTACCATAGAGAGGTTTGAGAGTCGTTACAATACTGATTTGGCTAACGGCCTGGGCAATTTGACATCAAGGGTGATTGCCTTAAGTAAAAAGTTGAAAATCAACCCTTCTTTGAAAAAAGAATTTGGAAGCAAAGAGGTAAGAATAGAGGTAGAGCGGGCTTATCGGAACTCTTTCAAGGCATTGGAGCATTTCTCTTTTAATAAGTCATTGGAAGAAATTTGGTCCTTGATTAACTTTTCTGATAGATACATTGAAAGAGAAAGGCCTTGGGAAACCAAGAACAAACAGGTAATTGGCAATTTATTGTTTATTTTGTCTGAAATTGCTATGATGCTGAAGGTCTTTTTACCAGGGACATCAAAAAGGATATTGAAACAAATAGAAACAGGAGAAAGCAAGCCGCTGTTTCCAAGAATTTAACTATGAGAGCAGTTTTCGTAGGCAGGTTTCAGCCATTTCACAAGGGACATTTGAATGCAATAAAATATATCCTTAAAAAACAAAAGGGGGGAATTTTCATTGTTATTGGAAGCATTGAGAGATTTTTAGAGAGAGACAATCCATTTTTCTTTAAGGAGCGGAAAGAGATGGTCTTAAGGGCGCTTAGAGAGAGTAAAATTAAGAATTTCAAGATTTTCGGTTTGCCGGATTTTTTTGATGACAAAATCTGGGCAAGCAAGGTTTTGGCTGTCACGGGCTTGAAGGTAACTGATACCCTGGTTTTTAGCCGAGATCCTTGGACCACAAAATCGTTTGAGAAAATTGGGGTAAGGGTTAAGCCCCAGCCGTTTTTTTTCAATAAACTTTCAGCCACCCTGGTGAGAAAGAAAATCTGCCGGCAGGAGAAATGGGAACATCTTTTGCCAAAAAGCGTTTCAGTATATCTTAAAGAAATCAGGGCTGGACAGCGGCTAAAATTTTTAGCCGTACCTCCCGAAAAGAGAATTGTCAGTTTTATAAGAGAAAAGATAAAGGAAACCGGGGCAAAGGGGGGGATTGTAGGGGTTTCTGGAGGGGTTGATTCTGCCGTGACTGCTGTTTTAGCAAAACAGGCGTTGGGAAACAGATGCCGTTTTTTGAGCATCAATTTTGACCGGGACTCTTTGGCTGAAAATATTTCTTTGCTGAACAAGAAATTGGGAGGGAGAATTAAGATTCTTTCTCTGAGGAGTCCGTACGATTGTCTTTTAAGGTGTTTTCCTCAGGGCAATAAAATAGTGAAAGGAAACCTAAAATCAAGATTAATAATGGCAACCCTTTATTATTTTGCCAATTTTTACAACCTTTTGGTTATAGG
>CAZPZY010000033.1:0-6159 GCA_964591195.1 uncultured Candidatus Saccharibacteria bacterium | reverse complement strand
AAAGACCAGACAAAGCAATTACCAGATTATCTCATTCCTGGTCATATTCCCAATTGGCAATAAAACTTGCTAAAAAACTTGCCAATAAATAAGAGAGCACTTCCATTTAACTCCAATTGTCTTAAAAAATATACGTAGGTGTAATTTGTAAGACAGCGTCTAAGTTCCATACCGGTTTCTTAATCCTTTAGCCCCTTATTTTTGTCCCTTGCGGACCTACATAAATTTATCAATTAACGAATCAACGAATTGCGAATTTATGTCAAAATTTTCAAGGCAAAAATGTGTAAGGAAAGACCTTGCACGCTAAACTTGCACATTAAAAGGAGAAATTATTGCAGATAGTGAGTTAGTATTAAAAAATCTTAATGCCTTTTGTGAAAAGGTGAATCTCTTAAAAAAGCAATAGAATTGTATCGCAAAAACTATGATAGAATCTCTCAAAAAAGTGTAAGACTGTTTCCAGAGGTTAAAGAAACTTTAGAGAAACTCAAACAGCAGGGAGTAAAAATTGTTCTTGTTTCAAGTAAAGGAGAGGAAGCTTTAAAAAAACTTCTTTCTGATTTAGAAATTGAGCATTACTTTTTTTTGATAATAGGTGAGGAAAAAATGAAAGAAAAGAAGCCCTCACCTTTTGTGATGAAAGAAATTTTGAAAAAACAAAAGCTTGAGCCAAAAGAAGTATTAATAGTTGGAGATACAAAATATGATATTCAAATGGGGAAAAATGCCAATTGTAAAACCTGTGCTGTTTTTTATGGTTATGGAAGTTTAAAAGAAATTAAAGAAAACTCCCCAGATTACACAATCAAAAAATTTTCAGACATTCTCAACCTGATTAAGTAAGGTCCTATTTAGTTCAATTTCCAATTTCCAATTAACATTGGAATTTTGGTCATTGGAATTTGAATATTAATTGGAATTTGAATATTGGATATTGGAATTTTCACCTAATTTTGGCGCACGGCCAGACCTCGTACATTTTTCCTGGAAGATTTATCTGGAGTGGGTTTGGTAGAGGTTGACATTAGGGGGTATAATAGTATAGTAGATAGTAGAAAGAGAGATAGATAGAGAGATAGGACAAGGGCAGGAAAGACAGAAAGAAAGATAATAAGGACAGCGAGTATGAGAGAAGTAATGGTAAGCCAAGGCAGAAGAGGAAAGAGTCGGTTTTTCGGCTCCAGTTTTGAGGTTTTGGAGATAGAACGGAGATTATTGTCTTTGTTTAGAATTTTTGCAGTAAATAACTAAAGGTCGCGGAACTCCCATTTTGGGAGTTTTTTAATTTTGGGTTTCTTTTTAAATTTTTTAAAATATAGAAAAAATAGTATTTTGACTTTATGTCTTCAAAATCTACCTCAGTTATTATAGGAAAGTTGGGACAAGATGAAAAGGGTCTATTTTATGACTATTTTGTTAGAGTCACGCTTGGGGAAATAAATGTAGAAGGTACCATGAGTCATGACCAATTTGCGAAGCTTTTTGGTAAGGCAAGAGAATTATTTGCATTGGAAGGCATTCCTGAATTTACAAAAGAAATGGGGCGAACCTTTCTTCTTCAAACCCGCAGTGCCTCGTACGAATTTAAGAAAAATTTTTATTTTGGCGATATAATAATCGTTAGAGTTCGAATTCTTCAAGTAAAAAACTCTAGTTTTGAAATAGGCGCTGAGTTTATTGATGCTCAGACAAAAGAGATACGTGCTACGGGAAGGCAAACGATTGTTTACACCAATCTAAAGGGTCTTCCATTAAGAATTCCTGATGCTTTCAGAGTCGTTTTATCAAGAGCTCTTGAAGGAAAATTTTCTACATAAACAACAAAGTAGTTTAAGGTTTTATTTTTTATGGAACTTCTCGTTTTGTATAAAATACCTCCCTTATTGAGTTCGATTTTTTTTCTATTTTTAGGAAGCATTGTTTATTTTAAAAATCGGAGATCTCCTCTCAATATAACTTTTACTCTTGTATGTTTGGTTACTTTTTGGTGGCAGTTCTCTTGGTTCATATTGTTTAATACGCAGAGCGAATCATTAGCTAATTTTTTGGTTAGGTTCGGATATATAGGAATAATATTCATTCCTATTTTTTTCTTTCATTTTGTTCTTTCGTTTCTTCATAATGTTTCAAAATTTGATAAGTATTTGCTTCATTTTGCGTATTGTTCTGGTTTAATTTTTGAACTTTTATTACCTACTAAATTATTTATAGACGGTTTTTACAAATATTTCTGGGGATTCTATCCTAAAGCAGGTATCCTTCATCCTATATATCTTTTTTTACTCACCGTCTTGGCTGTACGCGGTCTTTATTTGCTAATTTCTTCATTAGTAAAAAAGAAGAAATTAATACCTATTACTCAAAAGTACCAAATAGAATATTTTCTGTTGGCTTTAATTTTCTATATTTTCGCCTCATCGGACTTTTTAGTTAACTATGGAATAGAATTTTATCCCCTCGGCTTCTTGTTTATTTTATTTTTCTTAGGGATTATCGCTTTTGCCATTACCCGTTATCACCTCTTTGAAATCAGGGTGATTCTAACCGAAATCCTGGTGGGAGGAATGGGGATTATTTTGCTGGTTTTGCTGTTTTTGATGCCCACTGGTGGGTTAAGGATGCTTTTAGGAATTGTCCTGGTTCTTTTTCTTATTTTCGGCTATCTTCTTATTAAATACACCTATGAGCAGGAGAGAAGGCGGCAGGTAGCCGAGGAGATAGCCGAGAAGGAGAGAAAGTTAAGACAAAGGGCAGAGAGGATTGCCCACGAACTTCAGCACCTCAACCAGATTAGAAACCAGATGTTTCTGACAGGCCAGCACCACACAAGAACACCCCTATCAAACATCAAGAACTTTGCCTCGGTTCTCTTGAGCGGCGGCTACGGACCCATCAACAAAGAGCAGAAACACGCCCTGGAGGTGATTATGTCCCAGGTCAATCAATCAATTGAACTTGCCAATCTTTATCTCTCTGTCTCCCAGTTTGAAGCCGGAAGGGCGCTCTTGAAAAAGGAAAGAACAGACATCTGCCAGTTGATTAAAGAGCAGATAGAGAAACTAAAAATTGAAGCCCAGGCAAAAGGGGTTAAGATAATTACCAGGTTTGAAAAAGACATCCCCCAGGCAGAGGTTGACAAAGCCCAGTTGGGCCTTTCTATTTTTGCCATCATTGACAATGCTATAAAATATAGCCCCAGAGGAAGAGGAAGGGTAGAGGTCTCTATTAAGAAAAAAGACCATAATAGGATTCTTTTATCCTTCAAAGACAACGGCATTGGCATAGCCAAAGAAAACATTGACTATATTGGAAGGTTTGCCTTCCAAAGAACAGAAAGAGCAAAAAGGATTCACGGCACAGGCAAAGGTCTGGCTCTTTATTTTGCCAATCTGGTTGTCAAGGAACACAAGGGCAAACTCTGGGTTGAGTCCGAAGGACCAAACAAGGGCGCCACATTTTACATTGAACTACCGGTAAAATAGCGAGCAAGTCGAGGTCAAACCTCGACAGATTCTCGACAAATTTATAGCTTTAAGCTTTACGCTTTGGCTTTGCGCTTTGCGCTTTGAGTTTTACGCTTAAATTAGATTAGCAATAATCTCTTTTTTGTGATAAAATATATCAGGTAAACTATTATGCCCTACGAGCCGCGAAAGATTGAGAAAAAGTGGCAGAGGATTTGGAAAAAGAACAATCTTTACAGGACTCCAGACAAGGTAAAGGGGAAGAACAATTTCTACTGCCTTGATATGTTCCCCTATCCTTCGGGCGAGGGGCTCCATGTAGGCCATCTGCACGGCTATATTGGCTCTGATATTGTCAGCCGCTATCTAAGAATGAAGGGGTTTAATGTGCTTCATCCGATGGGTTTTGACGCCTTTGGCCTGCCGGCAGAAAATGCGGCTATCAAGCGGAAAATTCACCCAAAAACCTGGACCTACAGGAATATCAGAAAAATTAGAAAGCAACTTGCCTCTCTTGGCGCCTGTTATGATTGGGAGAGAGAGGTTATTACCTGCGAGCCCTCATACTATAAATGGACACAATGGATGTTTTTGCAGCTTTATAAAGCCGGACTTGCCTACCGGGCAAAGGTCCCTGCCAACTGGTGCCCCTCCTGTAAAACCGTATTGGCAAATGAGCAGGTCATTGAAGGAAGATGCGAGAGGTGCAAGAGCGAGGTTGTCCAAAAGGAAATTGAACAATGGCTCTTTAAGATTACTGACTATGCCGAAGAACTGCTGAAAGATTTAGACCAACTGGACTGGCCCGAAAGAACCAAAGAAATGCAAAAGAATTGGATTGGAAAAAGTGAGGGGTATGAAATTGTTTTTAAAATCAAGGCATTGCCAATACCGGCGGCAAATCAAACAGAAAAGGAAAATAAGCCCGAAACAATCAAGGTTTTCACTACCCGGGCAGACACCCTTTTTGGAGCCACCTATCTGGTTTTAGCGCCCGAGCACCCAATCATTGAAAAACTAAAGGGATATATCACAAACTACAGGTTTGTCAAGGGTTATATTGAAAAGGCAAGAAAAAAAACTGAGCGAGAGAGAATCTCCAAGGTTAAAGAAAAGACAGGCGTAGAATTAAAGGGAATAAGGGCTGTTAATCCGGTTAACAATCGTGAGATTCCTATATTTGTGGCTGATTATGTCTTGAAACATTATGGAACCGGGGCTATTATGGCTGTGCCTTGCCATGACCAAAGGGATTTTGATTTCGCCAAGAAGTACAATCTCCCAATGATTGAGGTAATAAGAGCAGTCAAGGCCACCTCAGAGCGATTATTTGCAACCTCTGGGGGAGGATTTGAAAGGGCCTACGAAGGAGATGGATATTTGGTAAATTCAGGCAGATTTAACGGGATGGACTCAAAAAGAGCAAGAGAGGCTATCGGTAAATATCTGGCAAGGAAAAAATTGGCTAAGTTCCGAATACATTACAAACTACGCGACTGGTTGATTTCCCGTCAGAGATATTGGGGATGTCCCATTCCAATGATTTATTGTCCAAAATGCCACTGGCAGCCCGTGCCCGAGAAGGACCTGCCAGTTCTTCTGCCGAGAATTAATGATTTCAGACCCACCGGCAAGGGTACCTCTCCCCTGGAAAGGTCAAAAAAATTTGTTGAGACACGTTGTCCCAAATGTGGAGGAAAAGCACGGAGGGAAACAGACACAATGGATACATTTGTTTGCTCTTCCTGGTATTATTTAAGATACGCCGACCCAAAAAATGAAAAAGAATTTGCCTCAAAAGAGGCATTAAAAGAATGGCTACCAGTGGATATTTATGTCGGTGGAGCAGAGCATGCAGTAATGCACCTTCTCTACGCTAGGTTCTTTACCAAGGTTTTAAGGTCTTTGGGCTACCTTAATTTTCGAGAGCCATTTCTAAAACTGCGCCATCAGGGAACGATTCTGGGACCAGACAACCAGAAAATGTCAAAGTCCCGGGGCAATGTTATCCCGGTTGATAAGGCAATAGAAAAATATGGCGTAGACGCCATTCGCCTTTATGAAATGTTTATGGGCCCGTTTGAGGCGACCTCTCCCTGGGACACAAAGGGAATTATGGGCTGTGTCAGGTTCTTGAAAAGGGTGTACCGTTTGGCAAATGAGAAACCGATTTCTGAAGATACAAAAATAAGTCCAAAACTAGAGAGTATTGTCCATATAACAATAAAGAAGGTTAGTGAAGACATTGAGGGATTTAGATTCAATACTGCTATTTCTTCCTTGATGGTCTTCTTAAATGAACTGGAAAAGCAGTCATCAATAGCCCTTAGACATCTGAAAATCTTGATTAAATTGCTTGCCCCTTTTGCCCCCCACTTAGCCGAGGAGTTGTGGCAAAAATGCATTCCTGCCTGTTTGGCTAATAACATCAGGGAGTCATCAGTTCATAATCAGAAATGGCCGCAATACGAAACAAAATGGATAGTTCAAAAAACAACAACCCTGGTCATAGAGGTTAACGGGAAGGTAAGGGACAAAATAGAGGTTTTTGCAGGTATCTCAAAAGAAAAGGCAGAAAATTTGGCTTTGGAAAGGGAAAAAATAAAAAGACATATAGAGGGGAAAAAGATTAAAAAAATAATTTTTGTGCCGAATAAATTGGTTAACATAGTAGTAGAAAAATAATTATTAT
>CAZPZY010000032.1:4554-6169 GCA_964591195.1 uncultured Candidatus Saccharibacteria bacterium | reverse complement strand
TTTTCTTTAGTTGCTCTTGGGTAAATCTTTTTGATTGGCTTTCCAACTTCTCCAATTCTTCCTTGGTTAATTCTAAAACAAAGGGGTTGTTGGTCTTGCCCATTATCTTCAAAACCAATGCCTGCCTTAAATAGTTAATCAAAACCTTGCTAAACTCCTCCAGGTCAGCCCCCTTCTGAAAAAGTTCATTGATAAAATTTATTGCCCCTGCTGGATTTCTTTGAAGTAAAAAATCGCAGAGAACTGCTGCTGTCTCCATTTCCACCAGCCCCAGAATATCCTTGATATCTGCCAGTTGAATCTCTCTATCGCCATAGAGGGAAAAAACCTGGCCCAAAAGTCCCTCAGCGTCCCGCAAAGAACCCTCCGAGTGCAGGGCAATAAGTTTTAATGCCTGCTTTTCAATTCTAATTTTCTCCTTTTGGCAAATAAAAGTCAACTTTTTGATAATCTCTTTTGAGGTCAGTTTGCGGAAGTCAAATCTTTGACAGCGGGAAACAATGGTGGGGAGCATCTTATGAATCTCTGTGGTGGCTAAAATAAAAATGACATGCGGGGGAGGCTCCTCTAAGGTTTTTAAAAGAGCATTATCAGCATCTTTGGAAAGTTGATGTGCCTCATCTAAAATAAAAACCTTGTATCTTGACCTTGCCGGAGCAAACCTAATACCTTCCTTCAATTCCTTTATATCATCAATCCCCCGATGAGAAGCGGCGTCAATCTCTGTCAGGTCCATTGACCTGTCTTTAATCATTTCAATACAGGAGGAGCAAGTATTACACGGTTCAAATTCTCCTTTTTTTCGCTTCTGGCAGTTTATTGCCCGAGCAAAAATCCGAGCCAAACTTGTTTTCCCGCTCCCCCGGGGACCAGAAAACAAATAAGCATGGGAAATCATTTCTGAAGCAATAGCATTGGTAAGGGTCTTTACAATCTTCTCCTGACCAATGAATTCGGAAAATCTCTGGGGTCGATATTTGCGGTATAGAACTGACATAGGGTCTATTTTTTAAAAACAATAAACTTGTATCCGAGGAAGTTCCAGATGGAGGCAATAACAATCCCCCCAATTTTAGCGATATTACCTACAACCATCGCATTTCCAAATATAGAGGGAATAAGGGCAAACAAAAAAGAGGCTGATGCTGTCTGGATTACTCCGCTTATCAAGGTAATTACAAAATAGGTTGTAATCTCCATACCTGCTCTGTCCATCCCGCTCTTTTCAAACGCCCAGTACTTGTCGCCTAAATACTTTATGACGGTAACAATAGTAAAAGAAATAACCACGAAGACAGCGTATCTAACTATCTCCTCTCTACTGATGCCAAAGTATCCCAAAAGGAAATTGAAAATAATAAGGTCAAATACAGAAAAAAAAGCACCAATAAGAAGAAACTTTGCCAGTTGATAAACAAACAGATACCTCTTGCCAATCAAATAAGAAATCCAAACGCCAAAAACTGCCAAAACGGGGAAAATAAAGGGGCAAAGCCACAGAAGAATGGGCAAATTAATGGTCGGAGAATTTTTTATCAGCCAAATAAAAAGTCCTGCTACCCCTTCTCCTGTAACCAAAGCCAGAATAATGTCAATCTTTTTCATTTTTTTAGTT
>CAZPZY010000032.1:0-4454 GCA_964591195.1 uncultured Candidatus Saccharibacteria bacterium | reverse complement strand
TTAGTGGTACAAGAACCCATATCAACTATGTCGTACTTGTCTATTTCAAACCTGTCTTCGTTTACTCCAAGAACAAAGGAAGGGATTTTTTCCGGGTCTTTTGATGGAGCAGAGATTATCACCTTCTTTGCTCCGGCCTGTATGTGTTTCACGGCGTCCTCATAATGCCTAAACCTTCCTGTACACTCCAAAACAATGTCAATTCCCATTTCTCGCCACGGTAATTTTGAAGGATCTTTTTCTGCAAAAACCTTAATCCTTTTCCCTTTTCCTGTTCCATCAATCAACAATTCATCTTCGGTGAACTTAACCACTTTTCTGTAAATCCCATAGACAGAATCGTAGCTTAAAAGGTGAGCGAGAATCTTGGGTTCTGTTAAATCGTTAATTGAAACAACCTCCAGGTCTGGATGATTGTCCACTATATTCTTAAACACTGCTCGGCCAATCCGACCGAAGCCATTTATAGCAATTTTTATCATAGAACAATAAGAATGTCTGATTAGATTATTGGCTGATATTTAACAATTGACAAATCTTTTCTTTGTCAAAGCCCACCACAATCTGTCCATCTATCTCAACAACCGGCACCCCCATCTGAGATGACTTTGCAATCATTTCTCTGGCTGCTCTTTCATCTTTGGAGACATCAATATCCTCAAATTCAATTCCCTTCTCTTTCAGGAATTCTTTCAGGGCTTGACAATAAGGGCACATCGGAGTTGAAAACACACGCACCTTAGCCATAAACAATTATAATCGTTTTTTTACTCTTTGCAAGAAGCGCTTCCTCCGGCACCACTGTATTTTTCCGAAAAGCCAACTGCTGCCTGCTCTTGGCTCAACTTTTTTGAGCAACCAGCCGGTTTTGTCTTAAAAGCACAGCAAAGCAGGGTCTTTGCCGCTTCTGCTGTCCTGCCTCCAAAATCAAATTCTGACACCCTTTCCCCTCCCAACACAAGGGTAGGTGAACCTGTTACCTTATATCTATTTGCCAGGGCAAAATCGTCCTTAGCATATTTCAGTCCCCTTGTGGAATCACTCATGCAGGATGTTAATTTCTCTTTATCAATCCTTGCTTCTGTCAAACATTCAGTGGTCTGTCCTTTTTTGATATGACAGCCGATATAATCCCAGTATTTGTCTGGCTGTTCTTCCCTGATACAAATCTGCCGCAGGTTCTCCTTTGCCTCCTGCTCGCCATGCATTGATGTAATTTTTCCTTCTTGAACCGAGCCAATATACTCAACCCTTATATTCTTTGCTAAAGAAGGGATATTCTTAACCACCTCTCTTAAAATCCTTTCCATTTGAAGACCAAAAGGACATCTACTGACAACGAACGCCTCCAACATTGGATTGTCGTTTTTCTTAATATCCTCACAGGTCAGTTTTTTAGTCCGGGCATTGTTTGCCGAAGCAACTGGTTTTTTTGTCAAATCAATCCCCTCTTCAGGAAATAAAATTTTCCCATCTTTTGTGACATAAGAGACAAATTCCTTGTCTTTTATCTTCAAGGTGAACCTGTACAATCCGCTTTCTTCCTTTACCTCAACCAAGGAGGCAGTCATTCCTTTCTGGAGTATATTATTGTTGATATACTCTATGGCTTTTTGAGCAGCCGTTTTGCCTGATAAAAATGGGGCAGTTGTATTTCTTGTCTTGCTTTTTAGATGATTTAAATAAAAAAAGCCAGCCGCACAGAAAACCGCGATAAAAATCGCAAAAACCAATAAAACCCTCTTAATTTTTGCCATAATTTTTTTATTCTTTTGGAAATTTCAATCGGGTTGCGGGCCGATTCAAACTTACAAAGGAATATATTATGTTCAGAATAACAGATATTGCTCCTATCTGTCAAGACGTTTAATCTCTTCAACAACCTGAGCCGGGGTATAATGCGCCTTGATTAAATACCTTTCTGCTCCCATGCGAACGGCCCTTTCCACTTCCGGTCTTGAGCCCAGATTTGAAAGAACCAAAACCTTCAAGGCTCTTAACTGTTCATTTTTTTCCTTCTCTTTCCTAATGGCTTCCAGGACCTCCCAGCCTGATAGGCCTGGCAAAACCATATCCAGCAAGAGAATGTCAAATCTTTCCTCCTTTATTTTTCTCAGTGCCTCCTCTCCGGTCTGAACTATTTCCAGATCAAAACCTGCCTCCTTCATCTTTCTTGAATAAATTTCAACTACAAAGGGATCATCTTCTGCCAAAAGAATTTTTTTCATAGATTTTTAATTTCTTCCTCAATTTTCAGTAATCTATTGTATTTAGCGGTCCTCTCGCCCCGGGCAGGAGCCCCTGATTTTATAAACTCCGCCGAGATGCCGACCGCTAAATCAGAAATAAAATCATCACAGGTCTCCCCCGACCTATGAGAGACCATTATTTTCCAATTATAGGTTTTAGCCAAACGAGCCGCCTCCAAGGCTTCGGAAAGGGTGCCAATCTGATTCACCTTCAGTAAAAGACCATTGCAGGCGTTTCTCCTTTTTGCCTCTCTTATACGAGAAGGGTTTGTTACCAACAGGTCATCTCCGATTATTAATAATTCTTGATTCTTGATTCTTGATTCTTGATTCAATTTTCCCCACCCTTTCCAGTCGTCTTGGGCAAAGGGATCCTCCAAGGCAATAATAGGATATTTTTTCAAAAGACCTTGATAATAATCAGCCAACTCCTGACGGGTGAAATCCATTTTTGTCTTCGGGGTGACGTATTTCCCCTTTGAGAAAAAAGCAGAAGAGGCAACATCTAAAATAACCTTTACATCCCTTCTTTTGTATCCAGCCCGTTTTTTTGCCTCCTCAATCAGGTCTAATGCCTCCTCGGGAAACCTAATTCCTGGAGCAAATCCCCCCTCATCCCCCACATTGGCTCCTATGTCCATATATTTTTCAATGATTATTTCCTTCAATTTATGATAAACCTCAGAAGCCGCTCTTACATTCTCTGCTGTTTTTTTAAACTGAGGGACAACCATAAACTCCTGAAAATCCAAATCATTGCAGGCATGTGCTCCGCCGTTAATAACATTAAAGCAGGGCTTGGGCAATTTAACTGGTTTTTTCAATGATGGATTGAAAAGCCGACGAATATAAAGATAAAGAGGGAGATTAACCGCTGCTGCTCCTGCCCGGCAGACCGCCAAAGAGACACCGCAAATAGCATTCGCTCCCAAGCGTGATTTGTTTCTTGTCCTATCCAGTTTCTTCATAATCCTGTCAATTTTTTCCTGCTCTCTCGGGTCCTTTCCTATCAATTTTGGGGCAATGACCTTGTTGACATTTCTTACCGCCTTCAAAACTCCTTTTCCTCCATATCTTTTCCCGCCGTCTCTCAATTCCACTGCCTCATGTTTTCCGGTTGAAGCCCCCGAGGGAACCCCTGCCAAAAACCTTCCTCGGGTCGTCTCCAATTCCACCTCCAGGGTGGGATTTGCCCGGGAATCCAATATCTCTCTTGCTTTTATTGCTCTTATTCTATCAGCCATAATATCATTTTCTATTTTTCAAGTTCTATTTTTCAAGATTCCTCAAGTAGGCGAAGGCAGCCATAGCGGCCTTGGCGCCTTCCCCGCAGGCAGTAATAATCTGCCTTGCCTTGCCTATATTGCAATCTCCAGCCGCGAACAATCCAGGCGTTTTTGTCTGATATGTTTCAAAATCCACAATTATCTCATCTCTTTCATTAAACTCCACAAGGTCCCTAATAAAGGAGGTAGCCGGCTGCAAACCAATCTCAATAAAAACGCCATCCACTGGCAAGACCACCTCTCTTTTTTCTTTCCTGTCTTCATAAACCAACTCCTTGACAAACATATCTCCTCTTATTTCCTTGGTCTGGGCAGAGGTAATTATCTCCGCCTTGCCTGTTTTTTTAACCAATTCCTGGTTTGTGGCGTCGGCTCTAACCTGTTCGCCGAATTCTAAAATGTAAACCTTTCTAACAATGCCCGATAAATATAGAGCCGCCTCAAAGGCAACATTCCCCCCGCCAATAATAGCCACCACCTTGTTTGAAAAAAGGGGACCGTCACAGGTAGGACAATAACTCACTCCCTTTCCCAAAAACTCCTTCTCTCCGGGAATTTCCAATCTTCTTGGGTCGGAACCAGAAGCAAGAATCACTGCTCGGGACTCAAATACTGACTTGTCCTTGGTAATAACAAGAAAATTCCCATCGCTTTTCTTTACCTCTGTAACCTCATCCATCTTGATTTCAATATCAAACCTCTTTAGGTGCTTCTCAAATTTTTGGATTAAATCTCTGCCAGAAATTTTTTCAAATCCCGGATAGTTCTCAATCATTACCGCCTTTTGGGTAATCTGGCCCCCGAATGTTTTGGTAATTAGAAGGGTCTTTATCTTCTGTCTGCCGGAATAAATGCCGGCTGTAATCCCGGCTGGACCTCCTCCTATTATGATTAATTCATACATAGATATAATCTCAAA
>CAZPZY010000031.1:0-6422 GCA_964591195.1 uncultured Candidatus Saccharibacteria bacterium | reverse complement strand
TTTCTTTTTGGGTCAAAGAAAAGATAAAAGAGTTGTCAAAAGAAAAAAAGGGATTGGTTTTTGCTGGCTCCCCGAGAACCCTTTATGAGGGAAAAGAGGTAATGCCTCTATTAAAAAAACTATACGGAAGGAAAAATATAAAGATAATCCTCCTCCATATCAGTGCCAAAGAGACAATTTTTAGAAATTCTCACAGAAGGATCTGCCAATTGATGCGCCATCCTATTCTTTATTCAGAAGAAACAAAAAGACTGAAGAAATGCCCTCTAGACGGCTCAAAACTACTCAAAAGAAAAGGACTGGACGATCCCAAGGTTATCAAGGTAAGAATTAAAGAATATCAAGAAAGAACCCTGCCCTTGCTTGATTACTTCCAAAAAGAAAACCTGAAGATAAAAAAGATCAACGGCTCCCTTCCGCCGGCTGATGTTTTCAAAAACATCCTAAAATCTCTATAGACCAATTGTAGTTGCTAACCGCTTTGGTAATAAATCTTGATAATTTCCTTGCTGAGGCATTCTTGTCGAGGTGGAGCATATCGCAGCCGAGCCCCAGAATAGGTTTGCGTTTCAGAAAAGGTATGAACGGCTCGGCGAGATATAGGAGCGCCTGGAAATAAATTCTTTCTTACCACTTACGGCGACTCCGTGCTCCCCGAGGCAAAGAGCCTTGTCAAACTTATTACCAAGGTAGTTAGCAAGCGCAACCAATGATAACAATAAAAACAGAAAAAGAAATTAAGGTAATAGCTGAGGGAGCAAGGATACTGGCAGAAATAGTGGAAAAACTAAAAAAACGAGTAAAGCCGGGAATTACTACCAAGGAATTGGAAAAACTAGCAGAATCCCTTATCTTAAAATCAGGAGGGAAATGCAATTTCAAAGGAGAAGACAACTTTCCAGCCTGTATTTGCACCTCTGTGAACGAAGAAATTGTCCATGCGGTGCCTTCTGAAAGGGTTTTGAAGGAGGGGGATATCTTAAGTTTGGATTTGGGACTGCTCTGGAAGGGTTTTCATACAGACATGGCAATTACCGTGCCAGTGGGAAAAATATCCTTTGAGGCGCAGAGGTTATTAAGGGTAACAAAAAAAGCCCTAAGTCGGGGAATAAAAAAATCTAAGGTGGGCAATACCTTTGGCGATATTGGAGAAACAATCCAAAGGTATGTGGAAAGCCAAGGATTTAATGTGGTCCGTGATTTATGCGGGCATGGAATTGGTAGAAAACTCCACGAGGACCCCCAGATCCCCAATTATGGAAAAAGGCATAAGGGACCAAAAATAAAAGAAGGAATGGTTTTCTGCCTTGAACCTATGGTGACAATGGGTGACTACCGGATAAAAAAAGGAAAAGATGGCTTTTCCTTTGAGACATGCGATGGCTCTCTGTCCGCCCATTTTGAACATATGGTAGCAATAACCAAAAAGGGTCCCCTTGTCCTGACAAAACTCCCTTGACAAAAGTATCAGAAAAGAGATAATATTTATAATGCAAAATGCAAATCTCAAAAATCAAAATGATAATCCAAAATGCAAAATTATTAGTTGGTTTCAGAAGTGGCAGTTGGGCAAGTTTTGCTTACCCAGGGTAAGCAATGGTTAAAATTCTCTTTGAATTTTGATTTATCATTTTGCATTTTGATTTTTGATTTTTGAATTTTTATTGATTTATGGAAAGGAAATGGCTACTATTTATTATTGCGGCGGTTGTCTTTATTGGATTGGCTTATTTTTTAAATAATCCCTCTCATCCGGAGATTGCCAAGGCGGGCTCAAGCGATAATGTTTTTGGCTGGGCGTGGTCAGAAAATATCGGCTGGATTTCCTTTAATTCTACAAACACAGGTACGGCTGTAGATTATGGGGTCAGCATTGACCCCTCAACAGGTCTCTTCTCCGGCTATGCTTGGGCAGGAGGAGGAGAAATGAATGGCAGTGCTACCGCAACAATTGGTTGGATTAGTTTTAATTCAGATGATCTTACTGGTTGTCCTTCGCCTCCTTGTGAAGCCCGGGTTGACCTTACCCCCGAAGGTACCTACTGCGGAGGGCAGTACAATGTCTGTGGCTGGGCAAGGGCTTTGTCTGCTACCAGCAGTCCTGGTGACTGGGACGGCTGGATAAAATTAAATGGTATTTCCTTAAATCCGGATACCAAAGAATTTGAAGGCTGGGCTGCTGGCTGGGATGATTCAACCTCAACCGCGGTTATCGGCTGGATTAGTTTTAACTGCAAAAATGAAAACTGGTGCGCAACCTCTTCCTATAAGGTAAAAGTAAAGGCTACCTTTGGTCCTCCTCCAACTGTTTCTAATCTTTCTTCTACCTTCCCAGACCCCTGCCTTCAATCTCGGATTCCCACCTTGTCTTGGACCACCACCGCCGTAAATCCTCACGCTTACCAAATTCAGATAGCCACCTCTTCTTCCTTTAGTTCGCCTATTATAGATAAAAAGGTATCTGATGTTTTTGGTAGTGAGAATAGTTGGGCGCCTCCGTGCAATTACTGCTGCGATACCTATGATGAAATTTCTTTTGGCGAAAAGACCTATTACTGGCGGGTGCGGGTCTATGATGAAAATGGCACCTCAAGCTGGGCAACCAGTACATTTACTACCAAAAAAAATTGTTATCCCTATTCTGGCTTTACTATTTCTCCATTAAACCCAACTGTTGATGTGGTGGTTACCTTTAACAACAATTCAACCTGCTATTCAGCAGGTGGTTGCAGTAGTTATTTCTGGGACCTCGGGAATGGCATAACCTCTACTACATCAGGAAGTCCTACCACTACCTATAGTTCCTCGGGATATAAGACCGTTAGTTTAAGGGTTACAGACAGTAATGGTTATACCTGCACCACCACAAGGAGATTTTATGTCGGTTCAAAACTCCCTTGGTGGAAAGAGATTATTCCTTTTTAATCATTTCCTGAATTAAAACAATTTTTCTACGAGGCAGGTTTTGACATTTGACATCTAAGATTTGAAATTAATTTTTATTTTATGTGCGGGATTATAGGAATTGCCAGTAAAGAAGAGGAGGTCGCCCATGACCTCTATTGCGGTTTATATGGCCTTCAACACAGAGGAAAAGAGTCAGCAGGAATTGTCACCTTTGATGGAAAAAGATACTATTCCCGTTTAGGAAAGGGAGAAATTGCTTTGGTTTTTAGAAATGGTGGTGCCTTAAGCGAATTAAAAGGAAGAACAGGAATTGGCCACAATCGCTATGGAACTGCTGGCAAAAACAATTCAGCCAATATTCAACCAATAAGAGGCCTATGGAAGGGAAAGGAATTCTGGATTGCCCATAATGGAAATCTGATTAACGCAGAAAAACTGCGAAAGGAATGCATAAAAAAGGGATTTCAATTTCACAACACTTCTGATACCGGGGTTATTGCCGCTCTTATTTCTTTGTCCTCTGCTCCTTCATTTGAAAAAGCAGTCAAAGGAGTTTTACCAAAATTAAGAGGGGCTTATAGTTTGCTTATTTTATTCGGGTCAAAAATTATTGCCGCTAAAGACCCCTTGGGTATTCGGCCCCTTTGTTTGGGAAAAGGAGATAAATTTTTTGTTCTTGCCTCAGAAACCTGCGCCCTTTCTCATCTGGGCGCAGATTTTATTAAAGAACTAAGTCCAGGAGAGGTCTTGGTTGTTGACAGGTCGGGAGTCAAAGAGGTTAAACGAGGGAGAACAAACAAAAGAAAGTTTTGCATTTTTGAATTTATTTACTTTTTGAGACCTGACAGCATAATGTTTGGACGAAGGGTAAAAAATGTCCAGAAAAATATGGGAAGATATTTAGCAAGGGAATGCCCGGCAAAACAGGCAGAGATAGCGGTCTATATTCCTGATTCAGGAAAATATGGCGGATTGGGATTTATTGAAGAATCAGGTCTTAAAAACGGAGAAGAGGCAATTTTAAGGACGCATTTGGTCTCCCGCACATTTATTGAACCGATTCAAAGATTAAGAAATAGGGGAGTGGAACTGAAGTTTGTGGTAATAAACGAGGAGGTAAAAGGAAAAAAAATTGTAATAATTGACGACTCCATTGTCCGAGGAACGACCCAAAAGCGTTTGATTAATCTTTTCAAAAAAGCCGGCGCCAAAGAAGTTCACAGCCGGATTTTTTCTCCCCCTTATTGCTATCCCTGCTATTACGGAATTGACACCTACCGTGTTAAAAAGGAATTAATTGCCCAAAGAAAAAAAAGAAACACAAAAGAGATTGCCAAAGAATTGGGTGCAAAATCTGTCTGTTATTTAAGTCTGAACTCTTTAATTAAGGCAGTAATTGAAACTCCTGGAGAACCTCTAAAAAAAGAGGACTTCTGTACTGCCTGCTTTAGCGGAAACTATCCCATCCCTCCTGAAACCCGAAAATAAGGGGGCTTTCATTTTTTAAGGATTCGTGGTAGTATTAAATTAATTTACAAATTTAATTAATTTTTATGGCAAAACTTCACTGGTCATTAAAAAATAAGGAATTTTGGTACAAGGACATAACCCTAATTCCCAACCGCCTGCCTGATTTTGAAAGAGACGAGGTTGACCTGACAACAAACTTTACTAAAAGAATAGTCCTAAAAACGCCCTTTGTTTCCTCGCCAATGGATACAGTAACTGAATCAAAGATGGCAATTTTAATGGCTCTGTTTGGGGGGATAGGAGTGATACATTACAACTTCTCAACTATTGAAGAGCAGGTAGAAGAAGCAGAAAAGGTAAAGAAATTTATGGCTGGTTTTGTTTTTAATCCGGTGGTCCTTTCTCCCGAGCATACCATTGGCGATGTTTTTGATATTAACAAGAGGTTTGGCTTTTTTAGTGTCCCCATCACCGAAAAGGGAACCCTGGATTCAAAATTGGTAGGCATTGTAACCCATCGGGATATCAGATACAGACAGGATCTGAAAACACAACTAAAAAAGGTAATGACACCTAGGAAAAAACTGATTTGCGCCCAAAAGTCAAAAACGGTTGACAAAAACAATCTGAAATTAGCCAGAGAGATTTTAAGAAAAAACAATTTGGATACCCTGCCCATTATTGACAAAAAAGATAGGGTAATCGCCTTGGTTACTGATTCTGATATCAGGAAGCAGGAAAAATTTCCTTTAGCCACTTTTGATGAAAATAAACGTTTAAGGGTTTTTATTGCTGTTGAATCACGTTTGGCACTGGCAAAAGAGAGAATTAAAAAAGGAGTAGAGGTAGGAATTGATGGTATAGTCGTTGATGCCGGAGTGCTTTATAAAGAACAAATTGAGATTGCCAAATGGACCAAGAAGAAATATCCCCATTTAGATGTAGTTCTGGGAAGCATTGATTCAGGTGAGATGGTAAAAAAGGTAATAAAGGAAGGAGGTAAATATTGCGACGGATTAAGGGTGGGCATTGGTCCTGGGGCGGCTTGTATCACCCAGCAAGAATTGGGAACAGGAAGGGCGCAGGCCTCGGCTGTTTGGGACTGCGCTCAAACAATGCAGAAACTGGCAAAAAAATTGGGAAAAGAGATCTTTTGTCCAATTATTGCTGATGGTGGAATAAAGATTCCTGATATGCCTTTTTATAAAAAATATAAAAACATAAAAGACAAAGCAGAAATTAAAAAGCCAGGAGACATTTCAAAAGCCCTGGCATTAGGAGCCCAAACAGTAATGATGGGAAGTTTGCTTGCCGGCTTGGATGAAGCCCCCGGAGAAAAAGAATTTGATTATAAAGAGAACAAGATGATAAAGAAATACCGGGGGATGGGTTCATTTGAAGCAATGGAAAAAAGAGCAGCAGTAAGATATGCTATGGATAAAACCAAGATAAAAATCCCTGAGGGTAAGGTGATAAAAATTCCCTACCGAGGTTCTGGCTATGATTTTATTCCCCAACTGATTGCCGGAGTAAAACAGAGTTTACAAAAACAGGGTTTTAGAAACATCAAGGAGTTTCAAAAAGGGGCTGATATTAGACCCATTTAAAAAATCTACTCTTTTAACTTTTCAACAATCTTCTCAAAAATCTGGAGATGGTCTCTTGCAAGTTGGGCTAAAATCTTCCTGTCAAGTTGAATGTTTTTTTCTTTTAGACCGTGAATAAATTTATTATAAGCAAGACCAAATTTCCGGCAGGCAGCGTTTATTTGAACCTGCCAAAGCCGCCTAAATTCTCTCTTTTTTCTTTTTCTGTCTCTATAGGAGTGAAGCAAGGCATGCTGGAGGGCATTTTTCGCCAGTTTATACTTTGATTTTCTTCCCCATCTAAATCCCTTTGTTTCTTTAAGTACCTTTTTCCGCCTTTTGTGGCTAGTTTTTCCTCTTTTTACCCTCACCATAATTTAAATCTCAAAATTCAAATCTCAAACCTCAAAATTACATCTCAAAATTCAAAATTACCTTTTACCTTCCATAGTTGAAATT
>CAZPZY010000030.1:0-6516 GCA_964591195.1 uncultured Candidatus Saccharibacteria bacterium | reverse complement strand
GTGGCTGCGGGGCTTGGATTCGAACCAAGATTAACGGATCCAGAGTCCGTGGGCCTACCGTTAGCCGACCCCGCAATATGTATTCTTACGCCTTCAGGTATTTGTTAACAGCGACAAAACTGGAAATCACTGCCAATGCCGCGGCACCCCCGGCTTGAATTAAAAACAATGTCTTGATATTGTCAAGGGCATAGTTTAACAAATTAAAGCCGGAAAGAAAATACTCCAGTTTGGGACTTAAAAAGTATAAAAGGCAAATAGTGATAAGAAAAGAAAGAAGAAAGGAAAAAAAACCGGCAATCAATCCCTGAAATAAAAACGGTCCCCTAATAAACCAATTTGACGCCCCTACCAATTTTTGAATTTTAATTTCCTCTCGGGAGTTGACTACGGCTAGTTTAATGGTATTGAAGGTCAGCAAAACCGTTATTATTATCAAAACGAGCGCCGCTATTATTCCGGCTTTTTCAATCCCTCTTGTAAAGGCAAAAATCTGCTCAATAACCGGTTTTCGCTCCTGATAATCAATCTCTTCTATATCCTTGGAAAAGGAAAAATTATTCAGAAGGTTAACCACCGTGGGATATTGCTCTGCCTTAAAAACATTGATGTTTAGGTGGGCTCTGAATGGATTTTCAAAAAGGGAAAGGGCATTCATTATCTCAGGGTCGTCCCGATGCCTGTTAGTAAACTCCTTTAGAGCCTCCTCTCTTGAAACATATTTTACCTCTTTTATCTCTGGATTTTTTGCCAGTTCCTCTTTTGCCTTAAAAATTTCTTCCTCCGGCGTTTCTTGTTTGAAATAAGCAGTAATATCCGCCTTTTCCTGAAGGACAACAATTAAATGGTGAGCCGCTCCCTTAATGATAAAAATTGAACTAATAAAAAGAATGGCTACTGTCAAGGTAAAACAGGTGGCCAAAGAGATGCCTATGTGATTAAAAAAATGCTCCCAGCCAAGGCGAATAGTTCTTTTGAATGAAGCAAACATTTAATTTTTATAAAATAAATTTCCCTCTTTCTTCGTCTCTGATAAGGCGTCCCTCTTCCAGGACAATCACCCTTCGACCAAGATATTTTACCACCTCCTTGTCATGGGTGGCTAAAATAACAGTAGTGCCCAATTCATGGATTTTAACAAAAAGTTTTAAGATATCCAAGGTATTGTAAGGGTCAAGATTTCCTGTTGGCTCATCGGCTAAAATTACCTTGGGTCGATGAACAAGCGCCCTGGCGATAGCCACCCTCTGGCGCTCTCCGGCAGAGAGTTCTTCAGGAAAGTTTTCAGCCCGGGAGGCAAGTCCTACAATATCCAAAAGTTGAGGCACATCCCTGGCTATTTGCGCTTCATCCGCTCCTGTTACCTCTAAGGCGTAAGCCACATTTTCATAGGTTGTCTTTGAAGGCAAAAGTTTATAGTCCTGAAATACCGTGCCTATCTTTCGACGGATAAGAGGAATTTTTGACTCCTTTAGTCGTGATAATTTCTCTCCGTCAAAAAAAATCTCGCCATAGGTCGGCTTCTCTTGGCTTAATATCAATTTCAAAACAGTTGTCTTTCCCGCGCCCGACCTTCCGATGATAGAAACCAATTCACCAGGCCTAACCTCAAAAGAAACGTTATTAAGGGCAACAATCGCCTTTTCTCGGGCCTTATTGGAATAAACCTTTGTTACATTACGAAAAGAAATCATTAACCTAAATAGATTGCTTTCTAATTTCCGCCTCAATAAAGGGATCTATTTCCCCGTCTAAAACCCTTTCTACATCAGTGGTCTCAACCCCTGTCCGAAGGTCTTTGACCAGATGATAGGGATGAAACACATAAGACCTAATCTGATTTCCCCAAGCAATAGATACCGGTTTGCCCTTTATCTTCTCCAATTCCTTGTTCTTTTCTTTAATCTTTAATTGATATAATTTCGCAAGCAAAATCTTCATCGCCTTTTCCCGATTCTGAAAGAGCGACCTTTCTGACTGACAAGAAACGCGAATTCCCGTCGGCAAATGGATAATTCTTACAGCCGTCTCTCTTTTGTTGACATATTGTCCACCCGGACCGGACGCCTTAAATGTCTCTATCTTAATATCTGCGGGGTTAATTTTTATTCCTGCTTCATCTAATGGAGAAATTTCCGGCAAAACCTCAACCAAAGCAAAGGAGGTATGCCTTAGCGCCTTCGGAGAAAAGGGCGAAATCCTCACCAACCGGTGGACGCCGTTTTCTCTCTTTAGAAAACCAAAAGCAAAAGGGCCTTTTATTTCCAACGTCGCTGACTTTGTTCCAATCCTTCCATCAGGCCCAACCCCTTCACCAAATGACTGATGAAGAACCTTTACCTGAAATCCCTTTCTGATGCAATACCTTTCGTACATTCTCAAAAGAAGCGTCGCCCAATCTTGAGCATCCTCGCCACCAGCCCCGGAAAATATTGACAGGATGGCATTTCCCCTATCATACCTACCGGAAAGAAAAACCTCCAACTCCTTCTTCCTCAACATCCTTTCAAACTCAATTACATCCTTCTCTTGACCTGATTCCTTTACCAAATCAAAATACACCTCTAACTCCTCAAACTCCTCTATCTCTTTTTTTAGACGATTTATCTGCTGGCTGAACCATATCCCCCGCTCCTTGTCCTGCCAAAACCCCGGCTTCTCGGTTTCCCTTTCCATCGCCTTAAGTTTTTCTCTCTTTTCAGCAATGTCAAAGACAGTCCATCAAACGATGGAATCTTCCTTCAAGGTCTTGAATTTTCTCATTATTTTCAGACATTGTTTCTATTATACATTAAAAAACAAAAAAAGCAAACCTTGATAGAAATGCTCTTCAACTTTTATACCTTTTGTGATATATTTTTTAGAAAATGATATTAGCCAGTTTTTTCTCAGCACTTTTGGGCTTTTTTCTTTCGGTATATTTCCTTTTCAAAAAAGCAGAAACCGGATTTCTTTTTGCTTGGACGCTTTGCTATCTGTCTCTGTTGTTATTTATTTGGCTTTTAAGTTTGCCGCCGGGAGAGGAACTGCCTGAAGAACGAGGGATGAGGATATTCAGTTTCTTCTTGGCCTGTATTATCCTCGGGGTTATCTTTCTTGTCATCGGCTGGCCCCTCTGCCATTTTTATTTGAAATAAACCCTATTTTATTTCTTTGACCTGCCAGTTGCGGTTTATCCAGAGGCATATTATCTGGACATCGGGAAACCAACCTCTTATCAGTTTTGCCGCTTTTTTGGTCTGCTTTTCCTGAATTTTTTTGTTGGCTGGATTTCCGCCGCAGTCATAGTGGCCAGCAAGAACAATCAGGTCCGAGCCGTGCAGATTAACCGATATCCCAATGCACCTTTTTACCAACCTAAGAGCGCATCTGTCTTTTTTCTCTGCTAATATCTTGTTTGGGCCGGGCAGGGTAATCATATCCACATAATCTGCCCTGTACCTGCTTTTAAGGTAATTAATCAGGGGCAACTGGACCCTCCCGTCCATACAATTTATCGCTGTAACAAACCTGCCTTCTTTTGCCATAATGATTTATTTATATATTTTACCCTATTATTCTTTCGACCTTTTTAACAATCCGACTGCCGGATTTGCTTTTGAGTCAAAGTCAATCGGACTGACCTCAACCCTTCATATTAAAAGTCCCTGCCAGAATCAAACTGGCCTCTATGGTTTACCTGCCCGACTTTCCTGAGCCGCTTCTCGGGATCGAACCGAGGACCTACTGTTTACGAAACAGTTGCTCTACCACTGAGCTAAAGCGGCAAGCCTGGCGGTCGGGCGAAGCCATTGCTTTGCCACTAAATTAAAGGAGCAGGATATAATAAAGATCGGCGGATTGAGCGAGTGAGGGGAATCGAACCCCCGTCTTAACCTTGGGAAGGTTACGTAATGCCACTATACCACACTCGCAGATTATTATTTGAGGTCCCCTATTTCCCAATGCTTTCCCAAAACCTCTTAAACGACTCGAAATATTTCCCAAAAAAGGACTGGCTCCTTGTCTCTTCCTCTTTAGGAGGTAGTTCTATCTCTTCTCTCTTAATCACCACCACCTTTTCTCCTGGCTTTTTCAAACCAAATTTTTCCCGTGCCACCTTCTCAATATAACTCTTGTCGGAAACAGCGGCAATTGCTTTTTTTAATTCCTGATTTCGCTTTTCCGCTTTCTCCAGTTTCTCCTCTAAAAGTTTAAGTCCCCTGTTAAATCTATTCCTTTTTTTATATATATTCCAATTAGAAAAAACCAGATAGCCAAGCAAGAATATAAATATAAGGGTTAGAAAAACATAGGCGGGGCGCAGCGGCTCATTTCTTCTCAATTTTCTCTTCACTAACCTCCTTGAATATGTTATCATATCAAAAGTATGAAGGTCAAAAGAAAAGTGCTTTTCAAAATAATCAAAATTATTTTAATCTCCTTGGTCGCTATAAGCACAATACTCTTGTTGGCCGCTCCCCTTTTTTACTAATAATCGCTTCTTTATTTTAACAAATCCAAAAAGACCTGTGAAGGGAGGTTTATGCTTCCCCGGGCTTTTAATTTCTTTTTACCCTTTTTTTGCTTTTCCAGCAGTTTCTTTTTTCTGCTGTAGTCGCCGCCGTAAAGAGGGGCTATAACATCTCTTCTTCTTGCCTTTACCGTTTCTCTGGCAATAATTTTTCCTCCAAGAGCCGCCTGAAGGGCAACGCTAAACAATTGTTTAGGAAAAACCTCCTTTAACCGCTTGACTATTCGCTTGCCCTCTTGATAAGCCCTTTCCCGGGAAACAATTCTTGAAAACGCCTCTTCCTTCTTGCCGTTAATAAGAATGTCTAATTTCACCAAATCTCCCTTTTTCCAGCCCTTAAAGGTATAATTCATTGAAGCGAAGCCCTGGCTCTGACTTTTAAGTTTGTCGTAAAGTCCTGTCATCACCTCTTTTAAGGGAACCTCATAAAGAATGGATGCCTCTGTTTGGCTGATGTATTTTGTCTCAATATATTTTCCCTGAAGCGGTTTCAAGACCTCTAAACACCTGCCTAGATACCTTACCGGTGTAAGAATTTTTAATTCCACCCAGGGCTGTTTTGCTTCTTTGATTTCAGAAGGATTGGGCCAAAAACTGGGCGACTTGACAAAAACCTCTTTTCCATCTTTCTTTAACACCTTATAGCCAACACTGGGACTGGAAATTATCACATCAAGAGAAAACTCCCTCTTCAACCTTTCATAAACAATCTCAGCATGGAAAGTCCCCAAAAATCCGCACAAATAGCCTCTGCCTAAAAATGTCTTTGTTTCCGGTTCAAAACTTAACGAAGCGTCGTTTAACTTCAATTTAGACAAGGCATCCCGGAGCAGATTGTAGTCGTCTGGATCCCGGGGATAAATTGAAGCAAATACCATGGGCTTTGGTTCTCGATATCCAGGCAGAGGTTTAACATCTCCGGTTTCTAGTCCGCCCCCTTTTGACCTCGGTTTTATTATCGTATCCCCTACCCTCACCTTTTCTGGTTCCTTAATTCCAGTAGCAATATAGCCAATTTCCCCGGCAGTTAACTCATCACAAGGCACCATTTGCGGCTTAAAATATCCCAGTTCCTTTACCTTGGCGCCTGCCTGTCCGGCTATCAAATAAATCTCTTCCTCCCTCTTTACGCTTCCGTCAAATATCCTAACATAGGCAATTACTCCCTTATAGGGATCGTATTTTGAGTCAAAAATAAGAGCACGCAGGGGTTTTTCTCTACTGCCCTTAGGGGAAGGAATCTTTTCTATAACCCTTTCTAAAAGTTGCTCAACATTTTTTCCTGTCTTACCTGAAATGGAAAGTATATCTTCCTTAGGCAACTCCAATATCTGGGAAAGAGAGGTTTTTGTTTCTTCTATCCGGGCTTCAGGCAAATCAATCTTGTTGACTACAGGAATGATGACCAAGTTTTGCTCTCTTGCTAATTGGAGATTGGCAAGCGTCTGAGATTGAATTCCTTTGGTGGCGTCAACCAGCAAAATTGCTCCCTCAACAGCCGCCAAACTCCTTGATACCTCATAACCAAAATCGGCATGGCCCGGCGTGTCAATCAGATTTAGAACATAGTTCTTATACTCCATTCTTACTGGCTGCATCTTAATAGTAACTCCCCTCTCCTGCTCTAACGCCATCATATCCAGATACTGGGGTCTCATCTTCTCTCTGGGCACAGTCCCGGTTATTTCCAAAAATCGGTCCGCCAAGGTAGACTTGCCGTGGTCAATATGACTGATTATCACAAAATTTCTAATCCGAAATTGGTCTTCCATAGAATGTACCATCCAACCACTTCAGTAACAATTCTTGATAATTTCCTTGCTGAGGTATCTTGAGAGCGAGGAAGGTAATTTTTAGGAACTTCCGGAGCCGAGCCCCGAAGGAGGAACCTTCGGTTCCCCTACGGGGCAGGCGGGCAAGAGGCGCTGTGCCCCGTAGCATCCTAGTAGGATTGCTACGGGGAGGACATAAGCGAGCGAGCGCGCTGGGCGAGCGAGCGGTTC